>CAWVYD010000181.1:0-4216 GCA_963934185.1 uncultured Legionellaceae bacterium
TTCTATTTTAAGTCAGTCTTTTTAATGGGACAGCCGTGGGTATATAAGGGATTAACAGCAAGATACCGCTGGCTAAAAAAAGAGCGAAAGGTTATCGAAACACGGATAATTTTATTAACCTGATCTGCTTCTTATGCGGCAAGTTAAATTTCAATTGCCCACTTGTTTGGGTATAGAGCCTATTTAATGTGAGTATGTAAGTCTAAAGAGGTAAGCAGCGATGAAAGATAATATAAATAATTTAGGTAGGAGAGCCCAGTTTAAAACGCAAGGTGGTGCAAAGCCTGATATCGCCAGCCAAACAGATTCTGCTAAAGATGCAAATGAAGCCAGCGCTGCAGTGTCAGATCATGGTGGTGTGCACTTAAGCTCCGATGCGCTAAAACTAAAAGGCCTTAAAAAGGCCATCTTGTCCGCACCAGACATTGATGAAGCCAAAGTAGAGCGACTGAAAGGTGAAATTGCACGCGGAGACTATAAAGTGGGCTTTGAAAAGATTGCTCAGCGTATGATTGATGGTTTTGTTAAATAGAGGTATTACCATTCATGTCTATTAACCTACTGGCACAATTAACTCAGCTTATTAAAGACTATGTTAAGAGCACAAAAACCTTACTGACTTACTTAAACGAAGTAAAAAAATCGGCTCATTAAGGGAGCCTTATGAAAGAGACGAACGTATGAATTATTAATGGAGTTTAATGTTCAAATTAGGTATTCTTTTGCAAAATTTAATCAATGAAGTGAGTCGTTGTTTTGTGTGAAAAGCGTTCGAGAGAAACGGTTAGGCTTGATGTTATGGCTTTGTGTGTTGATATTGATGAAAATCCTGTTTTATATAATGTGAATTTTTCTTTAAAGGCAGGGCAGTTATTGCATGTGAAAGGTAAAAATGGCGCAGGAAAAACAACGCTTTTACGATCGCTTGTTGGATTATGCCCATTACTTTCCGGTTCTGTTACTTTCGAAGTGTCATCATCTGACGATACCATGGGCTATTTAGGTCATAAACTCGCTTTAGAGCCCTTGTTAACGGTTGAAGAAAATTTAAAAATGGCGACACTGGGTGAAACGCTTCATACCAGTCCTAATGACACCTTAAAATCTCTTGGACTTTTTCAGCATCGAAATCGATTTTGCGATCAATTATCCCAAGGTCAAAAAAAACGGTTGTCTTTGGCACGCTTTATTTGCGTTGAAAAATCACTGTGGCTGCTTGATGAACCCTTTACGGCATTGGATAGTCAGCACCAAACGTATTTTAAAGTCGCGATGGAGTCGTTTGTTAAAAAGGGTGGTAGCATCTTATTAACGAGCCATATGGATTTTGATTTTAACGGCATTGATTGGCGCGAACTTACTTTATGAATACATCCAACCTACTTTTTTTCACATTGGTAAAACGTGAATGTTTGCTTTACGTTCGAAAGTTAAGCCAAGTCGTTAACCCTCTCCTTTTTTTCTTTTTAATCATCAGTTTATTTCCTATGGGAATGTCAATTGAAGCCGCATTACTTAAAAAAATAGCGCCGGGTTTGGTTTGGATAAGCGTATTGTTGGCATCATTACTTAGTATCGATCGTTTGTTTTTTTATGAATTTGAGTCCGGTTTATTAGAACAGAAACTGCTGTCACCGGTACCTTTATTGCAACGCATATACGCAACATTATTGGTTCATTGGTTAATGACTGCATTACCTCTTATTTTAATTTGTCCACTGCTTGGCGTTATGTATGGTTTATCGTTGTCGGTCACCGGTTCATTGATGCTTTCATTGCTGTGCGGTACGCCCATTATCACATTAATCATTGGTGTATTAGCGGCAATGATCTTAAGTGCAGGCAATCGAAGCGCTTTAATTTCATTGGTTTTTTTACCGTTAACCATTCCGGTTTTAATTTTTGGATCCGCCAGTGTGCTAATGACTCAACAAGGGTTAGATCCCACGCCAATATACTTACTGTTAATAGGCCTTGGCTTAATGTGTTTTGCCCTTGGCCCTTTTTTAATTCGTAAGAGTTTATACCTTGCTGTGGAATAATGTTAGTAACGAGGTTATTTTGGATGAAGTAGTCATTGCTTTATGTTAAAATTTAGCACTGTTTTTATTGCGTCTAATATCAAGAAACGGCGTTTTTAACCGAGTTGTATTATGTGGAAATTCTTATATTCCTTAGCGTCGCCTAAATTGTTTTATCGTTTCTCAGGGCGTCTATCAGCCCTTTGTTATGTATTAAGCATTGTTTTATTTAGCGTTGGTTTGGTCTGGGGCCTTTTTTATGCGCCGATGGATTATCAACAAGGTGATGCGTTTCGTATCATTTATTTGCACGTGCCAGCGGCCTTTTTATCGATGTTTATTTATGGATTCATGACGTTTCTAGCAATCCTTTTAACCATTTGGCGAATTAAAATTGCTGGTATTATGCTTAAAAATGCGGCGTTAATTGGCGCTTGGATGACCTTTATTGCGCTTATAACCGGTTCCATTTGGGGTAAACCAATGTGGGGCACGTGGTGGATTTGGGACGCTCGTTTAACCTCTGAATTGGTGCTTTTGTTTATTTATATCGGAATGTTAGCGTTGTTTAACGCGGTATCTAATTACGACAAAGCGTTGCGTTTAATGGCGTTTATGACGTTTATTGGCGTGCTGGATTTACCCATCATTCATTATTCAGTCTATTGGTGGAATACGTTGCATCAAGGACAAACCTTAACGGTGTTTGAAAAACCTAAAATTGCATCTGCCATGTTATATCCCTTATTAATTATGATCGGTGCGTTCATGAGTTATTTTGTGGCGCTGGTATTAGATAGAGCCCGCAATGAACTTTTATGGCGTGATAAAAAATCGCGCTGGGTCAAAGCTATTTTAGAGAGAGAAGCCTTATGGCCAATGGGTTAGCAATGGGCGAGTATGGCGCATTTGTTTGGGGCGCTTACGGTATAACACTTAGCGTTTTAATTTTAAATGTGGTGTGGGCACGGTTTCAACGCAAACAGTATGTAAAAAAATTATTTGCATTTTTTCAAAGGCAATCGCAATGAAAGCGCATAGACGAAAAAAATTAATAACGCTTTGTGTGGTGTTAATGGTGCTTATGGGGGCAACCCTTCTGATCATGTATGCCTTGCGTCAAAACATTAGCTTGTTTTATACGCCATCACAAGTAAGCCAAGGGGAAATGCCTGGGGGTGCGTTGGTGCGGCTTGGCGGTATGGTGGTTAAAGGCAGCGTTAAACATTCAAATGATTCCTTAGACGTTACTTTTAAACTTACTGATTTTAAAGCCACCGTTCCGGTTAATTACCATGGTGTCTTGCCAACGTTATTTCGCGAAGGGCAGGGCATTGTTGCGCGTGGTTCTTTAAATCAATCAAAACAGTTTGTTGCCGAAGAAATTTTAGCCAAGCATGATTCCAATTACATGCCGCCTGAAGTTAAAGCATCACTTAAGAAGGACGTTTAATGTTTGCTGAACTAGGTCATTTTAGTTTAATGCTGTCGCTTTGTTTTTCTTTACTTTTGCTGACGGTTCCTGTTTATGGCTTGCTTAAAGACAATGCATCGTTAAAGGACAGCGCTCGTTCCTTAGCGTTTGCACAGTGGCTGTTCGTTGCGTTGTCATTCATTGCCTTGGCCGGTTCTTTTTTATTGGATGATTTCACCGTGCTTTACGTTGCTAGCAATTCAAGCGTAAAACTGCCATGGTTTTATAAAATGTGCGCAGTCTGGGGTGGGCATGAAGGCTCCATGTTACTTTGGGCGGCGATCCTTTCAACGTGGATGTTAGCCGTTAGTCTGTTTAGTAAAAAACTTGAGCAAGCGTTTTTAATTCATGTACTGGCGATTTTAGCGTTTATTAGCATTGGTTTTTTGCTGTTTTTATTAACCACATCCGATCCTTTTTTAAGGTTACTTGAACAAGCGCCTAATAATGGGGCTGATCTTAATCCTTTATTGCAAGATCCTGGCTTTTTGTTCCATCCTCCCATGTTATATATGGGCTACGTTGGTTTTTCGGTGGCCTTTGCCTTTGCGATAGCTTCGTTAATTGCCGGTAAGGTTGATACGATTTGGGCCAAATGGGCGCGGCCATGGACACTTGCTGCATGGTGTTGTTTAACCGCTGGCATTACGCTTGGCAGTTGGTGGGCGTATCGTGAATTAGGCTGGGGCGGCTGGTGGTTTTGGGACCCTGTAGAAAATGC
>CAWVYD010000182.1:0-4206 GCA_963934185.1 uncultured Legionellaceae bacterium
TTGTTTTTGTGGCTTCATTTTTTTCGTCAGTGTCTAAAGCAATCGTATCAATCACATCTAATAATGAAATAAGTTCGGTGGGAGAATGCTCACCGTCAACATTAAATTGTAAGCATAACGATAAAACTAATGAAGGGTCATTTACCTTGCTAAAGGAATGTTCAAGTTTTGACATGAACGCATCCATGCATTCAATAAACAAACCGTCAGTGCTGGGGTCATACGTATTACTAAAGTTTTCAAACATTAAGAGTAAATTAGATTGAGCATTACGGTTTTCAGCCACAATGTTATTTAATTTAGAAAACACATGCATAAGCTTGACATTGAAAGAGGAAAGATTATCTTTCTTATTTATTTCTTGCATGTCAGGCGTTAGCTCATGCGCTTCACTCAATTGGCGTGTTGGCGTTTTCAATAACGTTTTTTGAAGGAGCGTTATTAAAGGCAGAGGTTGTATTTTAAGTTTCCCTTCATCAAACAAGTGAAATTTAGTGTTACCAAAAAATGAATTTTCAATCGTACTAATGTAGAGCGTCGATTTTTCCGAAAGACCATCATTAATGATTAACGATGCCTTTTCAGAAAGGTCGCTGTTGTCTAATAATTTCTTTTGAGCGTGGATAAAGGTAGACAGCGTTGGCAAAGAATCCTTAGAAACCAGCTGATGAACAAGGGCAACAAAAGGATTGTTTGGATGGTTTAACGGTAGTTTAGGCGTGTACAATGATTCAATTAATTTCATGTTAGCAACGAAAATGTTTTTATTGCAGGCATCTAAGGTTTTGTACACATCAGACAAGTGAGTCACAAGTGTTAAATGCTGTAGATGATCGCTTGAGTCATTAAAGTTAAAAATAATTTCGCTTATCACTGCATTATGTTGATCTGAAAAGTTATCGCGAATTGACGCTTTCACATCCTCTCTTAAGTCCTGCTGCCCCCATTCTCTGAGTATTTTTTCAGGGAAATAAGATGCTAACTTTTTGCCGTTTTCGAGTTCGATGGTTTTAATTAAATTGATAAGAGAGCACTCGGGTGTGATTTGTTTAAATAATTTAATTAAATCGTTACCGGTTAGCCGATCTGCAGTATCTTTTAATGAAACGGGAAGACTCATAAATAAGACTGAAGCTTGGCCAAACTTACTCATAGAGTCAGGATAAGCTTCTATAAACACTGAAAGTGTCTGGATGTTTTCTTTTGTAAGATGAAAAGCACTGATTGATGCAACCAACATCTTAGGGAAACAAACATTCCTTTCAAACGCTGTTGAAACTTCTTTAACAACGTCAAGATGATCATACAAAAGTGATTTGCTTTCATAGTCGGCAGGCGAGTAATGTTTCATACCTTGGTACAAGCAACTAAACTCATCTGAATACTTATCTAAATTATCAGCGGCTGTCTTTAGTTTACTTATGTTGAAAGTGATGGCGAGTGGGTTGCTAAGGCTTGCAGCTATTAATGAAACCAAGTTTCCTATTATAGGTAAGGGCGGTGTTTTTTTTAAGTTCTTAATAAAACCTAACATTTTCAGTCTTACTTGCTCTGTCAATTTTTCGGTTAAAAACGAAGTCAAAGGAGGTGTCTTAACTTTTGCTAATATTAATTCAATGTCACTTTTAGCAGAGTCATTTGATTCAATCATTTCAACGTTTTGGATGCCAGTACTTGAGGCCGCGATGATTGGGTAAAGCAGTTGGGTGACTTCAAGGGAAAAGGCTTTCTGTTTAATTTTTTTATGTGCATCATTAAATACGTCAAAATCTAAGGTGCTTTTTCGCTCTTGATAGGCGACGACTCTAAGAAAATTTTGAGCAACTGTTTCTTCATTATGGCCACTGACCATTTGCGCATACTCATCGACAGGGAAACCTTCTTTTTTAGTTCCGACCTGATTTTCACGAATGTCAGGTGATAAATTCATTTCAGGGTCAATAAAATGCCATTTTTTGTTTTTTTGTAAGTAGAATTCTTTAATCATGCCGGCACTGGCTAAATCTAGATTACCCATAACCTGTGTTTGGAGTTCCCTATTTTCAATAGGGGTCGATGTTAATAAGGTTAATAACCGAGATAAGCCGGTAGGCATACTCTTAACGTGTTGTAAGGTACATTGTACGGGCAACTGTAATGGAGTTCCCTTTAATGTTTCAATGCTTGATAGTTCTTTTTTAAAGGTCTTAAACGCATCAACCATGTCAGGAAAGTTAACATCCACTTGAAATTTACGGTGTTCAAAATACATATGTTCAAACCAAATTTTTTCATTACTAGACAGACCGTTTAGGGCGCTGATGCTGCTGTTAAAACGTTCTGTTAATATTTCATGATAGGATTGAACTGCGGGTAAATAATTTAAAGAAAAACTCTCTTGTTGTAAATTAAACGAATCAATGTTCTCTTTAAAAAGACGTAGTCCAGGCTCCCCTTTACTCAAAAATAAATCTAATAATTTGTCTAAATCAATGGTTGGGATATTTGTTTTCAAATTGTCAATGATTGCCTTATTAGCCAATTGGTAGATAAGGTGTGGTTTTTCTTCAAGTGCTGGGATTTGGTATTCACTTATAAATTTTATCGTTTTCCCAATCTTTTCTTCTCCAAACACAGACGATATCTTATGTTGGATGTTTGAATCATCTTCGCTCTTTTTAAGCAAATCTTTAAGCCTTTCACTGTGTTTTAAAAGGAACGTTATTTTTTCATCATTAATATGACCATGGTCATCAAAGATCAACTCGAAAAGACTTTGCTGTTGGCTAGTAGGCATTTGACTTATAACGGGAAGATGTTGTTTTATTGCTTGATGAGTATTTTTGTCATATTGAGCTTTATCAATTCTCTGCCATGCGATTTTAATGGGGGATTCTGGGGGCATTGCACTAAGGCAGGTAATAAATTGTTTGTGAGTCATGCAAGCAGGTTTCGTATCGTTTTTTAATTGAATTTTCAAAGGATCTTTTTTTGCAATTAAAGCAAGTTTTGGGTCGAAATGAATGTACGTAATTTTATCGCTTTTAAATCTTGATTTGTCTTCGTCACCCACGGTTTTTTTATTGAATGTAAAACCATCAGGTAAATTATTTAAATCTAACCCGTATTGAAAACGTGCGTCATGAATCAAGAGTTGTTCTATTGCTTGTTTTGTTAAAAAGATATTTTTGTCGTTTGGTAATAATCTTTTTTTAGGAATTTCACCTATCCAGTTTCTCCATATTTCATTCGCATGACCTTTTTTGCTACCAATTTTAAATCCGTTTTCCAGTTTTTTCACTGAGCTATCTTGTATTGAGACTTCAAACTCTTTAAGGGTGAAAATATCCGAATCTTGCACGGACGTTGCGTCAGAAGCCTTTTGTTGTTCATTGCTTGTTTGCTGGGCAACGGCCACTTCTGCTTGGTTATCTTGATCTAGCTCAATGTCTGAGCTTACGTTTTCTTTTGTAATTGGTTTACGTGTGCGGAGCGTTGCCTTGCCATCGGCGTTATCTAACGATTTGTTCGCTGAAAGGGTTGAATGGTCTATCTCTCTTTGACGAGCGGCAGCTTGGCTTGATTCATCAATCACTCGTTGAAATGTTGTACCAACGTATAATTTTGGGAGGCTGATATCAACGGCTATGTGTCTTTTGCATATAAAATCAGCTAAGTCCGTCATGTTGTCTGCAGACAGTACCTGATTAGGGTCAGTAATTGATAATTGTTGTAGTGCGTTATTAGAGGCTGATAGCAGCATGGTTTTTAGATGAAACATAAAGGCTTGTTTGTCTTCTTGCCTGCCACTAGGCATCTGGTTTAAATCCAAAGTCATATTTTTTGATGCTAAAGGATGACCGTTTTCAAAAAAGGCCATGCTGCCAATTAAGGCGGACGTGTCATAACAAGAAAGGGTTATGCTTTCTAATTGTTTGCCTTCGTCAAAGTGAGTAATTTTTTTATTTAATTGGGTTAAATATTGATAGTAATCAGAGCTTTGAATTGCCACCTTTGAACCAGGGAAGATAACATCAACATTATAATGTAAATATTGCCTAACGGATTTATCAGCCATTTCAGAGGCGCTTTGCAGCCAGGGTGATTGATTGGCTTGGCTCAATAATTCAAGCTGTTTAAGCAGTGTTTCATTTGAAATTTGATAGTTCTTGGTTGAGGGTCTAAAAAATTGTTGCATTGGTGTTGGTAGCACATCTAAAGTCGATT
>CAWVYD010000183.1:0-4178 GCA_963934185.1 uncultured Legionellaceae bacterium
CTTTTGCTTGCTCTACTCTTGCTTCGCGATGCTGGCCGGTGGCGGTTTTTGAAGTTACGCCGCTGTTTGGGCCAGTTGCTTTGGTTCCTGTGTTTGATTTGTGGATTTGAGTATCGAAGTGGTCACCGATTACAAATCCAGTGTCACTATCAAAATGCATACCTGCATCTTGCCAGAACTCATTCATAAAATCATCTACTGGCTGAAAACTGCTGTCATTTACTGCCATGCTGTGACCATGAGATGCGATGGTTGCCTGCTTAAACTTGTCCTCTTCATGCTTTGGTTGGCTTGTGCTTGTGTGGCGTTTTTCGGCTTTTGAACTTGGCGGTAGATTGTCATAGCCTTTTAATTTTTCTTCATTGGCATGATCATTCATGGCTTTGATGGAAGCATCTATATAAGTAGCCGTAGCACTTACTACGTGATTAGTAATGGCGCGCATGATGCTTGCTCTTGCATTTATGTCATGACCTGTAATCGCAGCACCTAAAAAATCAGTTAACATTACATCACTCATGCCTTTAACCAACTGCTCCGTTGCACGACCGGATAAACCATTAAAGTGAAGGGTTTGACCGCCCACCATTTGACGTACTACCGTTGTGCCAATGCAGCTTAATAAACTTTCTATTTTAAACCCTTGTTGCCCATGTTTAGCAATATTAATGGTTTGATTCGTTACATTCGTCATAACGGCATAAGTCAATAACGCTTCTATTTTTTCCATGTCGTTTAACTTAATGGCGCTAGTCCCCATAGCTAATTTAAACTGTTCACCAAATCCCACGGTTAACCCCGTGCCAATGGAGTCTAAAATGGAGTAATGACTGATTAAATGGGCTTTGTAAGCTGCGCCGTTTAATCCCGCATCCATAACACCTGCTGCAATACCTACTTGCGTCGCTGAAGCAGTTGCTTCTGCGGCTAGGTTAAACATTAGGCCTGCTGCTGCTGGTGCTAATGAGGCAATAGCAACAGTCACAATAATGGCAACAAACATTCCCATGGAATCATCATTTTCTTCTTCATGATATGGCTCTGACTGAGGCGAACCTATTTTCATGGCTTGCTGCACTGCCAGGCCTTTATTTGCCTGAGTACCTATTTTAAGATGATTGATTACGCCTTGTGACAATGCAAGCACAAGACCTGAAGCTAAGTTGCCTTTTTCATCGGCAATGAATGGCAACATGGCTTTTTGATAAGCCGGAAGGTTAGCAAACATAGGGTCATTAATACTTACCGTTTGTTCGATTGGCTGCCAGGATGGCGGCGCTAAAGTTGCTTCAACCACACTAACTTCATTGATTGGATCAGCTATTTTAATGCCTGGTTCAAACATTGAAAGAGAATTACTAGAATCTTGAGGAGCTAAAGGAACATTAGGATTTTGTGGGTATTTAATATTACTTCGATATAAATCCACTCTTTTATTTTCTTCTAGTATTGCCCTTAATTTGACTTGACCATACTCATCATCATTATAGGAAACTGGTTTTTTACATGGATGAATAACATAGCCACCGTCTAAATTAAATCCCAGGTACTTTGGTTTGCCTAAGACATAATTATCGATAGGATTCCAAGACCAAACAGTAGAAGGGTTTCTTGTTGTCGAAATACTTCCTAAGTATTCATTAGAAATACCTGTTAGAAAATGAGTAGTAACGATATCGTGAAATTTATACTTCCCCATGACAGTCATAAGACTAAAGGGCAAGTTACTAATACGTGTTACCGTTCGTATTTGTTCGAATGCCTGCATCTTGGTTGTCACTGAATAACCATTTACTCCAACGCCTATCATGCCATTAACTTGATCGCCAAGATATTTGAATGGACTAGCAACTTCACTACCAAAATTATGAGCAAACTCTCTTGTTTTTGAATAGAAGGTAATGGGTATAATTTTTGTCGATTGAAAACAGGCATACTGCTGTCTATTTTCAATGTCATGCAGCGTAAACCCTTGCCATGAAGGATTCCTTGGCTCAACTAACGTATTATCTATTGTTAATCCATCTCTAAATACGTGTTGTGTTTTGGAAAAAACATTCTTAAACGTATCTTCAGTAAAAGAAGATACATAGTTGCTATCATATTCAAATCCATGTCTATTTTGAGTGATGAAATTACGAGGGTTAGCTTTATTCCATGGCCCAACCACTTTGTTTTTTTCTAGAATTGAATAACGAACAAAACCTTTTATGTCATATAATAGAAATTTTGAAACACTGCTTCCATTGTAGTTGATTTTAGAAATACGCGATAAATCATCTCGCTCATAAGCAATAGAAACATTACCAAATTTTTCACTTTTCAAACTTGCCCGTCCATCATAAGCTCTAACTCCTCCTTGATAAATATTTGGCATATGTGCAATAAAGTTACTTGGAATTCTGCTTGGTGTCCCTTGCCCCCATAAACATGGCACACTATTACGTATGATTTTATTACTTTGATCAAAACTATTACCCAACATAATTGATATTTTTTTATTCCCATCCATCGTTAGATCTAATTTTGACAAAACTTGATTATAATAGGGATCGGACAAGTAATACTGTTTGTATTTGCTGGAAAAAATACTTGCAGTCATATGATTAACGCCATGATGTGCTGCCTCAATAATTTCAACCCTTCCAGGCATATGACGCGTTACATGATTAATGTTATCAGCATCATCATATTGATACCTACTAGACGAATCAGTAGCAACACTATGAGTGAATTCCAATAATTCAGCATTGAACTGATTTGTTATAACTTCACTTTTAATCCCTGAAGCTTGCACCACAATCATACCGCCCAGATCAATTTCTATTGTTTTTTTGTCCAATCCTAAAGCCTGCAACTTATCCCATCGTAATTGCGTTTTACAATACTCAAGATTTAAACGAGTATAATCAATCTTCCAATCACAGCCATCGCCATGATCATGAATGTCTAGAGGTACGCCCGAAAAACCCTGCCGATGGTATAGAGTGTATTTCGTGGTTGAACCAGGCACTGAAACTTTAATATTATTGCCGTGATAATCTTTAACAAACGATGTTAATTGTCCACCCGGTAGTTGTCGCGCATTAATTTGGCCAAGGTCATCCATTCGGAAACGGGCAAAATTATGCGTGTCTGTTTCACTGTAAACAGACGTTGGTACGCCAACACCAACGAGTTCCATGGTTTTGTCATCGAATAAATTTTCATGCGAGAACGTGGTATTTGACATGTAACTGCCCACATTTGCGCCAGAGAAAATCATTTTTTTCGCTTTTCTGCCCTGATACGTTATCTCAAACGCACGTTTTAATCCTTGCGTTTGAACCGAAACGGCTTGCTTTAAACCATTATAAAACGTTTCATTTGTCATCACGCCCGTTGCATCCACTTCCTTAATAGGCTGTCCATTAGGCGCGAGCGTAATAATGCTTGCAGGTTTCATCGTAACCATTGACGTTTTTGTGTTCTCATACCCTTCTGAGCGAGCAATCACATCATTATTTAAATCACGGCCAGTATTTAAAATACGCCGAGATTTAATCGCTGTATAAGCTAAGTTACCTTCTCCCGTATCTGGCGGCGCAACCATTGAGTCAATGGCTGGCTCAATTTCCTGAATAGAACTATTAAAATCATTAAATTTTTTCTGAAAAAGACCACCCAACTCATTTTGAAATTCAATATTATTATTAAAGGTATCCATGGTTGAGTAAGTAGTACGGTTGGTGCGGGGAAAAACAACCCTTAATTCATGTTCATCTGCCATTTGCTTAGTTGCAGGCCGTTCATGTGTTAAAACGTTATGGGCAAAGTCATAGGTTTTAATGTCTTTTAATACGCGGTTGTTGTAGAGGTTGTGCTTAATAAAATCAATGGCCTCCGCTTCATTGTCAAAACCACTTAATACTTCTTTGTGCGCTTGCACCGCCATGGTGATATCGCCAACCATGTTGTTAAATTCAAGCGTCGGTAAATCTTTGTCTTGATGCGAAAACCAAGCGTGACCTTGAGACCATTTGGTAATGCTTTTAATGCTTGGCTGATCAAGGAACGTTTTCTCTTTGCACTCGTCCCAAGTGTTTAATAATTGCTCCGTTGAATGAGCAGGATCGATATCACCATCATGGTAAGACGCATTAACTTTTGGCGTATCGGTCAAATTGTAGGTTATACGT
>CAWVYD010000184.1:0-4174 GCA_963934185.1 uncultured Legionellaceae bacterium
TAAAGGCCTATGCAATATTAACACCTCAAAACCTGTTTTTTTAAAAGAGGAACGTAAAAATGCTTCCTGCCAACAAAAACTATCAAGCTCAAGGTTTCTATTGATAAGTTTAATCCGCCCAGCTTGACCATTTTTTATCTTTTCATTACCTGGATAGTCCGTATCAATCGTTGACCATGAATGTTTAAGGAAGTCATCACTGACCGTTGTATGAATTAAAATACCACCTGGTTTTAATGCCTCAAATTGTTCTTTAAGCATGGCCTTTAGATCCCATTTGTTCCTTATTTCAACCAAAACCAACTGAGCTAAAATAAAATCAAATGAATTGGCTGGATAGTTTGCTTGAAATGCTTCGACGGGACGATAACGAATTTTTTTGCATTGTTTTTTTGCTTGCTCGACCATATGAGAACATGTATCGATGGCATCCACCTCAAAACCAAGCGAACTCAAAAAACGACTGGAACGACCACGACCACAACCATAATCCAGAACGTTTTTACCTCGTACATAGTCCTTAATTAAGATTTCTAAATCCCGATAAGCCAAATACCCCGTACCAACCATTGAATTTGAATACGCCAGCGCTTGCTGTTTGGCCGGCATTAATGAATTCATAGTCACCATTTCACCCCCTCCATTTTGTAACGAATTTCAATCACAGCACCAATGATCTGCATCTCACTGTTCAGTGCTTCGACCCAATTAGCACCAATTTTAAGAGACTTTAACAATCTCACATTGCCATCCACCAAATACTGCCGTAAAAAAGGGTCTCCCCCATCCATACCTTTTAACAACACATGCATGCCATCAACATACTCAATTTGGGACTCAATAATTAATAATGACCCTAATGGGAAAATAGGTACCATGGTTTTATCTGACATAATCACCGCAAACGAATGTTCGGTCAGTTTTTCTTCGACAGATAACCAGTCAGACACCCCATAATACTGACCGTCCAAATTATTTTGAATGTCGTGCCATGCTAAAATAGGTAAACGGCAAGCCACTTGAGCAACCTCATCCATTACGCCAATGGGGGCTTCGCCAAGCAATTGACTAACGGTGACCCCAAAAAATGCTGCTAAAGGCTTTAAGGTTGCGAGTGTTGGATTAGCCTTAGGATCATTTCTTAAACGAGATATGTTCGCTTTTGCTACCTTGGTTGCTTGAGATAAACGAGTGTCATCCACTCCAGCGCCCAGCATGAACTGTTCCAGTAACGCCCCAACTTTTATTGACATTAATCTCTCACTCAGCTCAAAAATCAAGAGATTATAACATATACCCAAAATCCTTGGAAATGCATGGTTTGAGCGGGATTGAAACCATTAATGGTTTGGACCCTCTTATGGAGCGAAAACTGGCAATAATATTGCTTAAAATTGACTAAATCAAAATTTGCCCCATATATGGTTTGACATTGTCTTAATAATCAATAGAATGAATATTGTTATTTACTGCCTGACAACTCATTCGTTTTTTAATAATGATCCTGTCAGCCAAATGTGAATGACCCTAGCAATCCAACCTTGCCCCAAATTACGAGCATGTTAGCGGTGTCGAGCAACATGCTCATATTGGGCTTGATTAATTTATAGTCATATAAAATCTACCATTCACTGAAAAAAATAGATACAATGCCTCAAGTGAGCAAATATATGTGATTAAGGCAAAGCATCTATGAACAGCATCTTTAATATGTTTGGCCCATCGCCAATACGCCCCATCGAACAACACATGCATAAAGTACATACCTGCGCTAAATTACTTCGTCCTTTTTTTGATGCCGTAATCCGAAACGATTGGGCAGAGGCAAAACAACTCCACATCAAAATAAACAGCTTAGAAAGAGAAGCTGATGACATGAAAAAAGATTTACGTCTGCATCTCCCAAGCGGCTTATTTTTACCTGTGCCACGCACAGATTTGCTTGAGTTACTGCATTATCAAGATAAAATCGCAAACAAAACCAAAGACATTGCCGGATTGATTATTGGCAGAAAGATGACATTACCCGATACGATTAAAACGCTTATCCCTGATTTTGTTCATTTATGCATTGATGCGTCACGCCAAGCGTGCAAAGCCATTAATGAATTAGATGAATTGCTCGAAAGTGGCTTTAGAGGTAATGAAGTTAAAATTGTTGAAGAAATGATCGTAAAACTAGATGACCTAGAACACCAATCCGACAAATCATTAGCCACCATCCGTGATGAAATATTTCGACTGGAAGAAACACTTCCGCCTATTCATGCCATATTTTTATATAAAGTGGTTGAATGGATAGGTGAATTAGCTGACCACGCTCAAACCGTTGGTGGTCGATTACAAATATTGTTAGCCCGTTGATAACTATTAGCGCAAAAACATTAACATTTTTATTTTTATATTATAGAGAAGCAGCATGTTAGAACTCAGTGAAATTGTTTATTTAAGTTTAGCCACTGTATTTTGTTTTATGATGACGTGGGGCGTCGGCGCCAATGATTTAGCCAACGTCATGAGCACCACCATGGGCTCAAAAGCCATTACCGTTCGCCAAGCAATGATCATTGCCATCTGCTTTGAGTTTTTAGGCGCCTTTTTTGGCGGCACCGGCGTTACCGAAACCATGCGCGATGGGATCATTGAAATATCCCAACTGGATAATAACCCTGAGATTTTAATTGAAGGCATGCTGGCCATTTTATTTGCCGGCACCATATGGATGAACGTTGCCAGCTACTTTGGCGTTCCCGTATCCATTACTAACGCCATCGTTGGCTCCATGGTTGGCTTTGGTTGCGTTGTACTCGGGGTAGATTCCATTCATTGGCATCAAGTCGGCTACATTGGCATAAGCTGGATAACCTCGCCTATGATTTCTGGATTTATCGGCTATATTTTAATAAAAAGTATTCAAATACTTATTTTTGGAAAAAAAGATCCCATTAAGCGCGCCAAACAATTTTTACCTTTTTACCTTTTTCTCGTTGGCTTAGTCTTAGCATTCATCACCGTTTTTAAAGGCATTGCACACTTTGATATTGAATTAAGCTGGGTTGCTGATCTCATAATTATTACCGTGTCAGCCCTTACTATCACCTTGTTTGGCTTGTTCCTTCTTCAGCGAATCAATACGGACAGCATAAACAAACGACGAGAACGCTTCCAAATCATTGAGCAACAATTTTCAATTTTAGTTGCCTTTACCGCCTGCGCCATGGTCTTTGCCCATGGGGCAAATGACGTATCCATTGCTGTTGGCCCATTAACGGTAATTTACAGTTTGGTACATCACGTGAAAAGCTTTGATGCTGGCAGTTATCCTGCATGGATAACCTTACTTGGCTGCATTGGTGTAATAAGCGGTCTTATGATGTACGGCAGAAAAGTCATTGAAACGGTTGGCAGTTCAATTACCGCGCTAACACCAAGTCGCGCTTTTGCTGCCACCTTATCAGCAGCAACCACCGTTGTTATTTCAACCAGCACTGGCATTCCCGTTTCCGCCACTCAAACCTTAGTTGGCGCTGTACTTGGTGTCGGCCTTGCCCGTGGCATTGGTGCATTAAATCTGGTTGTGATCCGAAACATTTTTATGTCCTGGATAATCACCCTTCCAGCCAGCTCCTTACTGACCATTGGTAGCTATCATTTAATTCATTATTTAACTACCACCTTTAATGGCTAACGCCTACACTTCATAAGAAATAAAGAAGTCATCAGCGTAAAACCGATTTAACGCTGATGACATAGGGCGTGTTGACCATTCCTTTTGAAAATAAGAGCCCATTCACTAAGCCCGCTTGCTCCCAAAGGAAGTGTAATGGTATGGGTGTTATTGGGGAGGTGTGATACTTTGTTTTCATGATTGAATTTAAAAGCGCCCATTCAACACTGAAGTGACGGCAAGATTGTACAACGTCATCGAAAGCTCAGTAATAACAAGCTCATAAGTAATTAAAAAACTTATAAATTAACTAGGGCGTGTTGACAATTCATTTTGAAGCGCTTGAGCCAACTGGAATTTGTCCTATCTGTTTAAAAAAACATTTAAAATACTCAAAAGGGATCCGGCCACTTAGTTAAGATGTACTTAACTTAGGCGTTCGATACTCTCACCCATTCTTGCGTTTTTAAATGCTTTTTTAAACAGATATCACTAAAACCAGCCTAC
>CAWVYD010000185.1:0-4144 GCA_963934185.1 uncultured Legionellaceae bacterium
AAAGTGCGCCTGTTCTTTAGCAAGAAAGGCAATCGCTAGAGGACCGCATGATAAATTAAGCACTAGAAAAGTTAAACGTATTCCGTCAAAATCTCTATCACTTATTCGCCAAAAGGCGTAAGCGCTTCAAAATGAATTGTCAACACGCCCTAGACTTTAAGATTCCACGTGCACCATTTTATACTCTTTAGGTGCAAGCAAAGACTCTTGCGCAGATAAGTGGTGTGCCGCTTCTTGGCAAGGATATTTACTCATGATGTTTGTAACAACAACGTCAGAGAGGTTTTTATTCTCATCCGCTGGCGTGAGTTGTTGAATGATTTGTGCGAGTAATTGGTGTACCAAGGCGGTATCAATGGCTTGGCCTTGTGGCAGGCAAAATAAGGGGCGATTCATTTTATTTGTGATGGATTGGAGGGAAAAAATGGTTTCGGCAATGCTTTCTTCAGCCACAGCTAAAATAGTGCGCGCTGAATGTGCCCATGCTTGTGATTTTGGGTCTGCTTTTAACGTGGTTTCCGGTATGCTTTTTACGATGCCTGCGTAACGGCCAATGGTATCTGCATTGGCCGTTAGCGCGAAACAAAGCGTTAAAAGTGTAATAAGAGAATAAGTCCATTTCATTTGTTTGATGCCCCTAAAGAAACGATTCAATGCGGTTAAGCGCATCGTTTAATACGTCATTGCTGGTTGCAAAGGAGATGCGTATGCAGCCTTCATTACCAAAGGCAGAGCCAGGCACTAATGCAACGCCTGTTACACTTAATAAACGTTCAGAAAATGCCACATCATTTTTAAGGCCTTTGCGGGCAATCACTTCGCTAAAATCCGGGAAAATATAGAACGTGCCGTCGCTTGGAATAACGCGTACGCCATCCATGCCGCCTAAGCGTTCATAGACAAAATCGTGCCGAAGTTTAAAGGTGTTTAGCATGTCTTTCACAGAATCTTGTGGGCCTGTTAACGCTTCAAGGGCGGCATATTGCGCAATTGAACAAGGGTTTGATGTGCTTTGTGATTGAATTTTTTTCATGGCGCCAATAAGCTTTTGAGGGCCTGCAGCGTAACCTATACGCCAACCTGTCATGGCGTAAGCTTTGGAAACACCGTTTAGCACAACGGCGCGATCATAAAGTTCTGGGGTTGCATTTAAAATGTTATGAAAACCGCCTTCAGACCAAATGATGTGTTCATACATGTCATCGGTAGCAATTAATACGTGAGGGTGGCGCAGTAACACGCTACCAATCGCCTTGAGCTCGTCAAAGGTATAGGCTTTGCCGGAAGGGTTAGACGGGCTGTTAAAAAACATTAATTTTGTTTTTGGCGTGATGGCTGCTTCGATTTGTTCAGGGGTAATTTTAAAATCATCATCAATGGTTGTGTTAAGCATTACGGGTATGGCGCCTGCAAGCAAAGCAATGTCTGGGTAAGATACCCAATAAGGCGCAGGAATTAACACTTCATCCCCTTCGTTTAAAAAGGCTTGTGTTAAATTAAAAATGCTTTGTTTACCACCAACGGAAACCAAAATTTGGTTGAGTTGGTAGCTGAGTTGATTGTCGTTTTGAAATTTATCAACAATGGCTTGTTTTAAAGGCGTAATACCATCAACTGCAGTGTATTTTGTGTGACCTTCTTGCAGCGCGCGTATGGCAGCTTGTTTAATGTGATCAGGCGTATCAAAGTCGGGTTCACCAGTGCCAAGACCTATTACATCCTTACCTTCAGCTCTTAGTTGAGCTGCTTTTTGGGCCACGGCTAAGGTCGGGGATTGTTTGATTTTTTGCACTCGTTCTGACAAAATGATATCCACTTTATTTGATCCTAATATTGAAATATGATGTGTATACTATCGAATATGCTCCATAGAAACAAATTTACTCACTATGACCGAACTGTTTAGATTAGAGTCTTCTTTTCAGCCAAATGGCGATCAACCGACCGCAATTGACTCATTGTGCGAAGGCATTAATGATGGTTTACATAAGCAAACACTATTAGGTGTTACTGGCTCAGGTAAGACGTTTACCATGGCTAATATAATCGAGCGGGTGCAGCGCCCCGTAATGATAATGGCACCCAATAAAACCTTAGCAGCGCAATTGTACGGGGAATTTAAAGCTTTTTTCCCAGATAATGCGGTTGAGTATTTTGTGTCTTACTACGATTATTATCAGCCCGAAGCTTATGTTCCCTCGTCGGATACCTTTATTCAAAAAGATGCATCGGTTAATGATCACATCGAGCAAATGCGCTTATCTGCAACCAAAGCCATGATGACGCGGCGAGATACAATCATTGTAGCCTCTGTCTCAGCGATTTATGGCCTCGGTGACCCTGAATCGTATTTAAAAATGGTGCTGCATGTGTCGCGCGGTGAGCGGATCAATGAACGCGATATTTTACGTCAGCTAGCGGTAATGCAATACACGCGCAGTCATTTAACGTTAGAGCGTTGCCAGTTTCGTGCAACGGGGGATGTGATTGATGTGTTTCCGTCGGATTCCGATCACTTAGCAACCCGCATTGAGCTTTTTGACGATGAAGTTGAAACCATTTCTTTGTTTGATCCTTTAACCGGCGAAATACACCAACGATTGCCTCGCACAACCATTTTCCCCAAAAGCCATTACGTGACGCCTCGCGAGCGAGTATTAGAAACAGTGGATAAAGCCACCGAAGAATTAAAAGAACGATTAGCGCACTTTCGTGATGCGGAAAAATTAGTTGAAGCCCAGCGCTTGGATGAACGCACACGTTTTGACATTGAAATGATGCTTGAGCTGGGGTATTGCTCGGGCATTGAAAATTATTCACGTTATTTGTCTGGGCGAGGAGAAGGGGAAGCACCACCAACACTGTTTGATTATTTACCGGATGATGCGTTGTTAATGCTGGATGAATCGCATGTGATGGTACCGCAAATTGGCGCAATGTTTAAAGGGGATAGAGCGCGTAAAGAAAATTTAGTCAACTATGGTTTTCGCTTGCCTTCAGCGCTGGATAATCGGCCCTTAACGTTTGAAGAGTTTGACGCGCGCGCGCCACAAACGATTTATATCTCAGCAACACCAGGAAATCACGAGCAAGAACATGCGGATAATGTGGCGGAGCAAGTGGTACGTCCAACAGGCTTATTGGATCCAATGGTAGAAGTAAGACCGGTAACGACGCAAGTCGATGACGTGCTGTCAGAAATTAGTTTGGTAACCGCCAAAAAGGAACGAACGCTCATTACGGTCCTAACGAAAAAAATGGCAGAAAATTTAACTGATTATTTACGTGAGCATGGCGTTAAAGTACGTTATTTGCATTCTGATATCGATACTGTTGAACGCGTTGAAATTCTACGAGATTTGCGTTTGGGCGTGTTTGATGTGTTGGTGGGTATTAACCTTTTACGTGAAGGGTTGGACCTACCTGAAGTATCATTAGTTGCTATTTTAGACGCTGATAAAGAAGGATTTTTACGTTCAGTACGCTCACTTATTCAAACCATTGGCCGTGCAGCGCGTAATCTTAATGGACGAGTCATTTTATACGCCGATAAAATTACTGGTTCAATGAAACAAGCCATGGATGAAACGGATAGGCGTCGTGAAAAGCAGCACGAACATAATATTAAACATGGCATTACGCCGCAAGGCATTAAGAAAAATGTCACTGACATTATGGAAGGCAGCGGCGGTAATGCGTTAATAGATAAACGAGAACAAACTGCCTTACATCAAGCAACCATTGAGAAAATGGGTGTTAAAGAGTTATCGAAAAAAATCAAACAACTTGAAAAAGACATGCTGATGCATGCGCAAAATTTAGAGTTTGAAGAAGCGGCTAAAGTACGAGATGTACTGCATGCATTGCAAGCACCATGATAGTCTTATTGATAACATATCCATTGGGTATATACTTTGCGCGGCCATAAATTGCGGTTTTTATCGTGTCTTTTTATACAAATAGAAATGGTTTAATTCAACGTCCATTTTTTTATAACCATACTTTTTAATGATTGAGTTAGTGTGCGTTTGGTAATAAGGAAAGTCTCTATAGTTTCTTTTCAATACAAGGCTATAATCAGCGACTTCTTCTAGGGCGTGTTGACATTTCGTCGCGTAATGAAGGGAAGTGTCTTTTTTAGACT
>CAWVYD010000186.1:0-4068 GCA_963934185.1 uncultured Legionellaceae bacterium
ACAGGCATCACCATCAATCCAAATTTTCATTTTTTTGCCTCGAGCATTTCCCAGCGTTGGTATACGTCTGCTAAGTCTTTTTCGGCGCGATTAAATTTTTGTGTCAGTTCTTTAAGCTTTTTCGCTTTTTCTTCGTGATACAGCTCAGGTGCTGCCAGTTCTGTTTCAAGCGTTTGAACTAAGGTCTCAAATTTTTCAATCTTTAATGGCAAACTCGTTAATTCTTTTTGTTCACTGTAAGACAGCATCGAGCTTGTTTTTGCTTGCGCGGAGCTTTTTGTTGCTGCTGGAGGCACCTGTTTGCTTATTGCTTTAGGGGCATTTTTCAACATGGCACTGGTGTAATCCGTGTAGGCACCAACATGCTCTTCAAATTCACCATCGCCAGTATAAACCCAGCTACACGTAACCACGTTTTCCAAAAAGGTTCTGTCATGGCTAACGATTAATAAGGTGCCGGTGTATTCCACTAAAAAGGCTTCAAGCATTTCAAGTGATTCAATGTCTAAATCATTACTGGGCTCATCGAGTACCAAGACGTTGGCATTAAGCGTAAACAGCCTTGCCAAAATTAAACGGCTTCGCTCGCCACCGGACAAGTATTTTACCGGTGAGCGCGCGCGATCGGGCGAAAACAAAAAGTCTTTGAGGTAGGAAATAATGTGCTGAGACTTACCAAAGGCTTCAATGGTTTGGCTGCCCTGGCCAACGTTATCAATGGCGCATTTGTCTTCATCGATCTGATCTTTCATTTGGTCAAAATAGGCAACTTTAAATTGAGCGCCACTTTTAACTTCACCGCGTGTTGCTTCTAATTCACCTAAGATCAAACGTAGCAACGTTGTTTTTCCGCACCCATTAGGGCCAACAATACCAATCTTATCTTGGCGGGTAATAAGGCATGAAAAATCTTTAATGATATTTCGTTCGCCAATGTCATAGGCTAAGTGTTTGGCTTCAAAGATGCATTTACTGGTTTGCGTAACAGCGGATTGCTCTAAGTTGATTTTGCCTTTTACGTCACGACGTTGTTGATGCTCAACCCGTAATTTTTTTAAGGCGCGAACTCGTCCTTCGTTACGTGTGCGTCTGGCTTTAACGCCTTGGCGGATCCACTTTTCTTCAAGCACTAAGCGTTTATCAAACTCTGCATGAGACTTTTCTTCAGAGGCTAATTGAGCTGCTTTTTGTTCTTGATAAAAGGCATAATCACCGTTAAAACGCGCCAACTTACCTCGGTCTAATTCAACGATTGAATTGGTAGTTGCTTGTAAAAAGCTCCTATCATGCGTTACTAAAATAAAAGCCCCGCTGTAGGAGTTTAAAAACTTTTCAAGCCAAAGGATTGATTCAATGTCTAAATGGTTGGTTGGTTCATCCAGCAGCAATAAATCGGGATTGGTTAAGAGTGTTTGGCCAAGCAAAACACGCCGTTTCATACCACCAGAGAGTTCTTCAATGTTTTTGTCGGTAGGTAATTGTAATTTTGAAATCACCGTTTCCATTTGACTATAGAGTTGCCAGCCGTCATTTTCATCCATAACCTGTTGTAAATCGCCCATTTTTTCAAGCGCAGCCTCAGAAGGATTTGGGTCTTGTAATAACTCTTGGTAGGCAACAATTTTTCTGCCAATGGGGCCAAAGCCATCGGATACCACATGAATAATGGGGCCTTTTAAATCATTAGGCACTGCTTGCGGTAAGGTTTGAATGTTTATACCGCGCTGATACGTTGTTTTACCGCTGTCAGCTTCGATGTCTTTACCAAGCAGTTTAAGTAAAGTGGATTTACCTTCACCATTACGGCCAAGCAAACCAAGGTGATCGCCTTTTTCAATGACTAAATCAATTTCATTGAACAATTGGTCGTGACCAAGGTTAAGAGATACGGATTGGAATTGAATAATACTCATGAGTTTATCAAGCTTAAAAATTCTGCGCGAGAACTTGGGTTATTTCTAAATTCTCCGAGCATGGTGGAGGTAGTCATAGATGAGCTTTGTTTTTCAACGCCGCGCATCATCATGCAAAGGTGTTGGCATTCAACGATCACCGCGACGCCATGTGCGTTAGTAATGTTTTGAATGCAGCTGGCTATTTCATGAGTCAGGCGTTCTTGAATTTGAAGACGCCTTGAAAACACATTAACAATTCGGCCAATTTTAGATAAGCCAATGACTTTTGCATTCGGTAAGTAAGCCACATGACACTTGCCAATAAACGGCAATAAATGATGTTCGCATAACGAATAAAGCTCTATGTTTTTAACAATGACCATTTGATCCGAATCGGCTTCAAAAATGGCATTATTAACAATGTCTTCAATTGATTGTTGATAACCATTGGTTAAAAAAGCGAAAGACTTAGCCGCTCGTGCAGGCGTGTCTTTTAAGCCTTCGCGAGAAGTATCTTCACCGATGGCCTCCAAAATGGTTTTAAATTCTTGTTCCACGTGCTCATTACCCAGTGTTCTTTAATTAGTCGACAAGGATATCATAAGTAATGGATCAATAGTAATAAGGTGTGCATTGTCTTCTTGCGCAGGCCAACTTTTTGAGATTCAATGATATTTAACCTTCCAAACAGGACGTAGTGATGGCATGGACAGAAGAGCAACAAGGTTTACTTAATCAGCCCTTTTCTTATGGTGTTTCAGGGCACCGAGCATTACTTGAGGAAAAATCAGCAGAGTTTCAGCCTCTAAAGGAGAAAATGCAAGTACGTAATAAACGGATTGGCATTAGCCTTATTGCTGGCTATGCAACATCAATTTTTGGGCCTAATTTTATTATTATGCATTCATCCTCAGTGGTTTATCTTGGTCTTGGCGCGTATCTTTTTTCATGTTTGCCAGAAAACAAAGCCTACACACAAGCATTTAATGAGATGCAAGCGCTGTATGATTGGTGTATTCCTGATGGAAGTAATTTACCCCCGTTTACCCATTCTCTTACCCAACAATTAGTTGAAACCATGGGAACCCTTGTTGACAAAGAGCGCTTACAGCGTTTATCGCCGTTAATTAATGGTTTGAATGAACGCGCCAGTCTAGGCGCTTATGCTGCGGCAGGTGGCCAAGCATTATTTGGCGCTGCAAAAGGATGGTTGACAGGTGGTGATAATAAAATAGAACAGGCGCTAATGTCGCCAGAGGTGTTTAGTTTGTTTGTGCGTCAGTTGGTGCAAGGTAAGTCAGTGTCATCATTGGACTATTATTTATACGGTAAAGGCCGGCTTGTTATTGAGGGCTATGCCGATAAAGGGGTTGCATTATTACCAGCGGCACTTAAAGACGCCTTTAATCATAATGAACCCACGGCAGAGACTAACTCTTCTAAACTTATGTGATTGAACCAAATTGGCGCTCGTCAATAAACGTGTTAATCATAACCTGTTACTTGGGGAGCTGGCGATTAGGCAGGTGTGCCGAATAAAAAATCAAGGTGAAAAGGTTCTGCCGGAAGCAGTTTTGCTAATTCCTCTTTTTTCTCTTTGGGCAGCGCTTTTAAGTTATCGACAAACGTGTTTAATTCGTCAGAAGTTTCGCATTGACAAAGGCTTGCAAAATCGGCATTTGCAAGCTTGATTGTCGAACGATCGCAATCGTTAAATAAAGACTTTAAAAGTGTGCCTAATCTTTCTAAAGGTAGGAGCGATTCGTTATTTATCTGAGTGGCTATGGCAATTGTTTTGATGCTTAATGTGTTTCTCTCATTCATACCTATCAGTAGTTCTGCTAACTTGATTGGTGCGTCATGCAGCATTAACGCTTCTATTAGAGCTTCAGTCATTTTTTCTTGAGGGGGAAAGAAAACAGACGATGAGGTATTAGAGAAATAAGACTCATTAATTAATGCGACTTCTCTATCGTCAGACTCTGGTGCTACAGGCTCACTCTTTTTTTCTGAAGAGGAAGGTAATTCCGTGTTTTTAATCATGCGTGCAGTAATGAGTTGCTCTATCGCTCGGTATCCATCATTAGGATTAAAGTTTTCTTTGCTTGAGAGTTTATATTTATCAATGACGTGTTTAACATGGCTTGCTATTTGAGAAGTGATTTTATTATGG
>CAWVYD010000187.1:0-4057 GCA_963934185.1 uncultured Legionellaceae bacterium
AATTTATTGATTAATGGTTCTACGGGCATTGCTGTGGGTATGGCAACTAACATCCCACCGCATAATTTAGATGAAGTGGTCAATGCGTGTATGGCATTGATGGATGATGCGAGTTTATCGATTGATGACTTAATGACCCACATACCCGGCCCCGATTTTCCAACAGCGGCAATTATTAATGGTCGCGCTGGGATTATTGAAGCGTATCGAACAGGTCGAGGTCGAATCTATGTTCGCGCCCGCCTGGGGGTCGAAACCGATGAAAAATCCAACAAGCAATCAATCATTATTCACGAACTACCTTACCAAGTTAATAAAGCGCGTTTAATTGAAAAAATGGCTGAAATGGTACGTGATAAACGCTTAGAAGGAATAACGGGCCTGCGCGATGAGTCTGATAAAGACGGCATGCGTGTTGTGATAGAGCTTCGTCGCGGTGAAGTGGCAGAAGTGGTACAAAATAATTTATATAAACACACGCAGATGCAAACCGTCTTTGGCATCAATATGGTTGCGCTGGTTAATGGTGAGCCGCGCACACTTAATTTAAAAGAAATTTTAGTGTGTTTCATCAAACATCGACAAGAAGTAGTCACCCGTCGTACGTTATTTGAATTACGCAAAGCACGTACTCGCGCGCACCTTTTAGAAGGGTTAGCAGTGGCGCTGGCAAACATCGATAATGTTATTCTTATCATTAAAAGTTCCCCCTCACCTCAAGAAGCGAAAGCACGTCTTTTGGATGAATGTTGGCAGCCAGGCATTGTGCGCTCATTACTTGACAGCACAGGCAGTGATGCATGTCGGCCCGATGAACTTGACGATTGCTATGGTTTGAATGACAGTGGTTACAAATTATCTCCTCAACAAGTTCAAGCCATTTTAGATTTAAAACTTCATCGTTTAACGGCTTTGGAACAAAATAAAATTCGTGATGAATTCAGTATTATTTTAGAAAGAATTAAAGAGTTTTTAGAAATTCTTGCATCACCAGCGCGATTAATGCAGGTGATTAAAGATGAATTAATAGAGATTAAAACACAATTTTCAGATGAAAGACGTACTGAAATTACAGCGTCACAAGCAGATTTAACCGTCGCTGATTTAATTCCTCAAGAAGATGTTGTCATAACACTTTCAAATCAAGGCTACGTGAAGTATCAGCCGTTGTCCGTGTATCAATCTCAACGACGTGGTGGTCGCGGTAAATCAGCGACAAACATGAAAGAAGAAGATTTCATTGAAAAGCTTATTATTACAAATACGCATGATACGTTATTGTGTTTTTCAACCACCGGTAAAGTCTACTGGTTGCGCGCGTTTGAATTACCTACCGCAGTCAACAGAAGTGCACGTGGTAAACCCATTGTTAATATTTTACCGTTAGCGGCCGACGAAAGAATTAATGCGATGTTACCATTACAGTCATTCGATGAAGATCGCTTTGTCTTTATGGCAACGCAAAAAGGTACCGTTAAAAAAGTATCCTTGGAACAGTTTTCAAGACCAAGGGCTAACGGAATTATTGCGATTGACTTGGATGAAGGAGATTCTTTGGTTGGTGTTAACTTAACCGAAGGAGACCAAGAGGCTATGCTCTTTAGTGATGCGGGTAAAGTGGTTCGCTTTAATGAGTCATTAGTACGTTGCATGGGTAGAACGGCTCGTGGTGTGCGTGGCATTCGTCTGCCAGAATCACAAAAAGTCATTGCCCTTACTATCGTTGAGCCAGAATGTACTATATTAACAGCAACAGAAAACGGTTTTGGTAAACGAACGGACATTACTGAATATCGAGCATCCAGTCGTGGTGTTCAAGGCGTTATTTCCATTCAAGTGAATGAACGTAATGGTGATGTAGTACGCGCCATTCAGGTTCAAGAAACAGATGAAGTAATGTTGATCAGTAACAGAGGTACGTTAGTTCGTTTACGGGTACGTGATATTTCTGTTATTGGTCGAAATACTCAAGGCGTTAAACTGATTAATTTAGCGGAAGATGAGCATTTGGTTGGAATGCAGCGCATTGAGGAAATGGAAGAAACAGACGAAACAGACGATGAGGAAAATGAACTGAAGGATGACAATAGTAACGATGAAACCAATAATACGGTGCAAGAAACGGATAAGCCAAATCAAAGCGATGATGAAAGCCAGCAAAGTGATGACTAATGCGAGCGTTTAACTTTGGTGCTGGCCCAGCAACGTTGCCAGCTGAAATTATGCAACAGGCTCAAGAAGAGTGCTTTGATTGGCTTGGTTTGGGTATGTCGGTGATGGAAGTAAGTCACCGCAGCCCAGAGTTTATGGCTTTATTGGATGATACGCAGTTATTGCTTAGAGAGCTTCTTGGCGTACCGGATGACTACCATGTATTATTTTTGGGGGCACCGACACGTTTTCATTTTGCTACCGTGCCGATGAATTTCTTAAAAACATCAGCGGATTATGTGGTGTCGGGTACGTGGTCAAAAATGGCTGCTGAAGAAGCGCAAAAATTAGGCAAGGTAAACATTGCCGCATCGAATGCTGACAGTGATTATTTAATCGCTCCTCAGAGTGCACTCTTTAACCCAGAGGCTGATTATTGTTTTTACACCCCTAATGAAACATTATCCGGGCTTACCACCTCGGTTTTAGAAAACCGCCCTAATCACGTACCGCTAATTGCTGATATGACCTCGTGCATTTTGTCAGAGCCATTAACTATTAATGATTATTCAATGATCATTGCCGGAGCACAAAAGAACTTAGCGCCAGCAGGTCTATCGATTGCAATCATTAAACAATCATTTCTCGATACGATTGAGTCAACTCAATTGCCTTCCTTTTTTGATTATCGAATTCATTCTATAAAACAATCAAATTATGCTACGCCGCCTGTGTTTAATGTGTATATGACAAATTTAATGCTTCAATGGTTAAAAAAACAAGGTGGTGTTGCTGCGATTCATCAGGTAAATAAAGAAAAAGCCAAACGGTTGTATGAAGCCATTGATAACAGTGCTTTATACAAAAGCTCTATTTTACCCGTCGAGCGTTCTATTATGAATGTAACATTCCGCTTAGCAGACGAATCACTTAATCAACGTTTCTTAGATGACGCAAAATTGGCAGGTTTAGTTGCATTAAAAGGTCATAGCAGCATGGGTGGCATGAGGGCCAGTATATACAATGCCATGCCACTTGAAGGCGTCGATAAGTTGATTTCCTTTATGACCTCATTTGCTAAAGACGTTAGTCATTCATGAGCAACGTATCTTTTCATATTGAGCCAGGTGGAAGGCTTAATGGCGAATGCCATGTGCCTGGTGATAAATCCATTTCCCATAGAGCGATTATTTTAGGCTCTTTAGCTAAGGGAACGACCCGTATTAATGGTTTTCTTGATTCATTAGACTGTTTAGTGACACTCAATGCATTTAAGCAGATGGGGGTTCACATTGAACATGAGCCAGACGGAGAGGTTGTCATTCATGGGGTAGGAATGCATGGATTAATGCCAAGTGATAAAGCGTTGGATCTGGGAAACTCTGGTACGTCTATGCGCTTATTAGCCGGTTTGTTATGCGCTCAACCGTTTGATTCAATCCTAACGGGGGATGCATCACTCATGCAGCGGCCAATGGATCGAATTATAACACCGTTGACTAAAATGGGGGCTAAGATTGAAGGCACAGCCAGCGGATGTGCGCCACTTGTTATTACCGGTGATCAATTATTAACGGGCATCTCTTACCGTGCGCCAATGGCCAGTGCGCAATTAAAATCTTGTCTTTTATTGGCGGGATTATACGCACAAGGCGAAACAAAACTGTTAGAAGCGGCAGTGACTCGCGATCATACCGAGCGTATGTTGACAAGCTTTGGTTTTCCCATAAAAAAAGCAGATCGAAGTGTATCACTTTATGGTGGGGGTGTTTTAAATGCCATTGACATGACGATACCAGGTGATTTATCCTCAGCAGCTTTTTACCTGGTTGCCGCATGCATTACGCCTAATTCATATTTAGTCATTAAAAATGTTTGCATTAATCCAACACGCACAGGTGTTATT
>CAWVYD010000188.1:0-4037 GCA_963934185.1 uncultured Legionellaceae bacterium
CCATTTAGTTAGGATATCTAATTATGACTATTTACACACTTAAAATGACAGTCCCCCGTATTACGGAGAGGGGTCCGGATCTTTTGTTGTAACCTCATTAAAATCATCTAACGCTTCCTCTTTTTCTTTTATCTTATCAAATTCTATTTCTTTCTCGCTTTTATTGATCGGCTCTGCAACGACACTTGAAGATAACAATGCCCGTTTATTTCTTCGCGCTCTTCGTTTAGCACTTTTAGAAAGTGTATGCTGAGCTTTGACGCTACCTCCGTCATCTAAGGGTTTTGCAACCACCTCAATTACTTGGCTCTTTGACGACTGACGCATATCTAGTGGCATAGCAATTGCTAACATCTCTGCCTGAGGCAAGTCTTTAAGACTAGGAAGCTTGCACTTATCAGAATCTAAAATTTCACTGTATTCTGCTTTACCAAAACCAAGCGCTTTTTTTGCTGACATTTTGTGTTGGCTTGGTATTAACTGCCAAACAATTTTTGCAAGAGTTAATATAATAATAAATGCCGTTAAGGTTGCCCCAGGAAATGGCGTAAGCAAAACAATGACGGTAAGAGAAACGGCTAATGACGAAAGTACAATATCATTTAATGTACTCATACAGGCTTGCTTATGGGCCATTTGTTTATCACTTCCAGTCTCTGCTTTTTGATATTCATTATATTCATTTGAAAAAATGAGTATATTGCGGCAAATTGATAACGAGGACGCTAAAATACTGAAATAAGAATACCCTGTGCAATAACCTATTAAACCCAGTGACGTCATTATTAAGACAAAAGAAATTTGTGCATAGTGCTTAAGCTTAAGAGGTTGGTTTTCTTTCAAAATCGAGGCTATTTGAAGTATACCAATAAAAACAACCAGGCTCTGTGCCATAAGATTTAATAACTCTGCCGCGAATGAGGACGTATACTTTTCTAAGGCATCACTTGAATAGCTCAGCATCATATTAAACAAAGTCAAATCATCAAGTATGAAACCAATCATGCCTCTTGTCTGATTAAGCCAACTCACATGCGTACACTCATCAGAAATAATGCGACATTCATGAAGATTTTTAACTCTTCCACTAGCAATTGCTTTAGCAAAAAATCGCAAGCGTTCACGTTTAATTAATTTTGCCTTCGCTCCGTCATTACTCTTATGTAGAAAGTCATTAAGTCCTTGTTCAACCAAGTTATCCCACATAGCGCCAGATAGTGTAAGCCCTATGTTTTGATGCTTATACTTTTCATCATATAACTTAACAAAATAGGAGCGAATAATGGGTTCTAGTACGGAGATCGATTGCCGAGGCATTCTCAAAACTCCTAATTCCACCTCTGTTATTAAAGCCTTAGAGCTTTTCTTCTTACGCTCCATCTCCTTTATTTTTTTCTTTAAAGATAACGTCATTGATTGACTGCGATCAGAAGGCACAACCAGCATAAGAGGGAAAAAATTATCGGTATGCTTTCTTGTCATTCTCCCTCCTCATTACTTATTAATACCATCTGTCTTACCTCTGCAATTAAATCAATCCCTTGCTGATGTGAATAGGTAATCGTATGAGAGGTTAATAATTCTTTGATTTTACGCGCTAAGAAAATAAATAAATTATCCCCTGAACGTATCAATAAATAATAAATCACCGGCGCTAGGATTAAGGGTTCCTTACTTAATTGCAAAACATGTTTGCCTTCATTATCTAAGTGGTTTAAATCGCAATTATTATTTGAGCAAATTTTCAATACGGCTTTGATTGCATTTTTTTCCACTGCAATATGTAATAACGTTTTGCCTGTGACACTTGAAACTGAATTAATGTTTACACCTGCCTTGTCAGACAAAAAAACTGCTAAGGTGAGTAAGTTTCGCTCTATCGCGCTCACAAATAACTGTTGACGCTCAAGATCAGAACCTCTGACTAACCAGGCATGAAACAATAAACGAAAACGTTTTGCATGTTTCACCGATATCTTATTTCTAGAATTTTCAAGCATCTCATTCATTTTTTGAAACGTATAGATTGATAATTTATTAATTGTTTCAATTTGATAATAATCATCTAACTCACTAATAGATAGATGAATTAATTGTGAAAATTCTTCTCGACTAAATTGTGCTTTAGAACGAAATAATGCATACGCAATATCAACCTGTTTGTTTTGTAAAGCAAATCCCATCGCACTCAAATCAAGACGCTTTGGATGAGTAGAGTATTCATTAACATCAAACAAGCATTGACCTTTTTTACTGTCTTTAGGATTAAGGCCATCCACATGCAACGGCTTAAATAAAAGAGGATAATACTTCGACAACGTCGGGTTGCTAATCACAGTAAATAAGGGGCTAGTATCCAAACAATCAGGCATTAATTTTTTTTCTTCATAAAAAGCAACTAACATTTGCTTGATTGCTGGCTCAAAACAGCAGCTTAGCGACAGTTTTAGATACAAACCAGGCAGATTATTCTCAATTGAAGGTTTTTCAAGATGAGATAAAACCATTTTTTTTATGCTCAAGGCATGTTCTTCAAACCACAAGCCAGCGCGCGTACAACCCCAAGCCATAAATGACTCTGCGATAGCTAACTCATCGTCAATGGTATGCACAATTTCTTTTAAACGTTGACGCTTTATTGCCGTAAAAGAATCTTCAGATTGCAACGTTGCATACAAGTGAGAAAAATATGGAGTCGACATGAAATCCGTCATCGCTTGGCAAACAGAAGGAGAATCAGTCATAAGCTGCTTTAAAAGGGCATCATTTCCAGCATAAAAACCATTAATATGACCTATGTTTATGTCATCAAACATGGCATATCGATATAACGTTAAAACACCTGCATTGTCTAAATCATCGTAAAAATCACCAGTAAGCGCATTATGTTGCTCAAAAAACGTAGGCGAGCGCAAGCACGCCTCTTGATATGCCTCTGGATGCACTGCATCTGCAAACAAAAGCCCAAAGCCTTTTTGTTTAAATTGGTTAAATAAGTCATGTTTTGGCTCGTTCATATAAAAAGTATAGAACAGACTTTTCTTTTTTGCCTACCCTAAAGTTTTTTTGAAAAGATACAAAACTAATAGATTATAAAACAATGACTTACTTTAACTCAAAGAAGCTGCAAGCAATGTTTTGGTGTATGACTGTTGAGGAACGTTTAATAATTGCGCTGCAGGGCCTTGCTCAATGATTTTTCCTTGTTTCATTACCATGATGTTATCTGCCATGTAGCTTACGACCGCTAAATCATGGCTAATAAACAAATAAGACAAACCAAGCTCTTTTTGTAAGTCAAGCAAAAGATTCAATACCTGCGCTTGCACAGAAACATCCAGTGCACTGGTCGGTTCATCGCATAAGATAATTGATGGGTTCACCGCTAACGCGCGAGCAATGCTTATCCGCTGGCGTTGACCGCCTGAAAACTCATGCGGGTATCGATTAGCACTGTTTACTGGCAACCCCACCATATCTAATAATTCCGCTGTTTTTATTGTTTGCTGACTCAGCGATAACGTTTTTACTTGCGCCCTCACGCCTTCTAGCAAAATGTCTTGCACTAACATGCGTGGGTTCATAGAAGAAAAAGGATCTTGAAACACAATTTGTAATTTAGATGCTAACGATTTAGCGCGATGGTTGAGCCGTTCATTTTGTAAATAAACCTCACCGCTTGTCATTGGAATCAATTGGCAAATACCGCGACTAAGCGTGGTTTTACCACAGCCAGACTCGCCAACTAACGCTAAGGTTTGGCCTTTAAGTAATGAAAAAGACACATCATCTACCGCTTTTACATTACCTACCTGCCGCTTTAATATGCCTTGGTAAATAGGAAAATATATTTTTAAATGAGAGACTTCGAGCATCGTTTCAGTCTCAGGTTTATTTGTATTAACCTCTACCGGCTGGCAAATTTTGACAGTATTTTGGGTTAGTGTTAAAAAATGACAGCGTATTTGATGCTTACTGTCATTTTGCAATAAAGGCATAGACGTACATTTTTCTTGTGCGTGCTCACAACGCGCTTG
>CAWVYD010000189.1:0-3978 GCA_963934185.1 uncultured Legionellaceae bacterium
AGGCTACGAGCTAAGCGCCTAACAGGTAATGCGCTGCGCGCACTGTGTCCGTGATGTGTGTGAGTGCTGTGGGAAAGAGCAAGACAAAACCAATAACTGAGATGCTGGGTTTTACTCACCCCTGAACACTCAACACAGACACCACACCGATGTGTGTGTGAGGGAAAAGAATAAAACGTGCCAAATTATCTGTTATGAACCAAGAGGGATGTCGTGGCCGAGCCACTCAAATGATGTCGTGGCCGAGCCACTCAAATCCATTTCATATCAAACGGTTACCCAGAAAAACAGCTCTAACCTATTGATTTTCAATTCTTAAAACCTCTTTATAGGGCCTTAAACGCGTTTTAAGGGTATGTGCCGCGCTACGCGCACAGTGGGTGTGGGTGTGGGTGTGGGTGTGGGAAAAAATACTAGATACGAGGTGTTAGATACAGGCATGTGGTGTGAACAAAGTGAATGCCGTTCACACCCACATCGCTCCCTCACACAATGACACAGACACCGTATTCAAGTACGCCAATGACTTACCTTTGTTTGTAGGTTATACTTCTACTTATAATAAAAATGGCTTTAAATATGATATTTGTTGAAACTAAAATTTTTACAGATGATTTGCAAAAATATCTTACTGACATGGAATACTCTGAATTTCAGAAATACCTTGCTGATAATCCAACTGGAGGAGATATTATTATTAATTCTGGTGGCTTAAGGAAAGTTCGCTGGAAAGCTAATGGTAAAAGCAAAAGTGGTGGTGTCGGTTATTGCTTATATATATAAAAGGTAAGCGAGACAGTTTAACGGACGCGCAAAAAGCGGTTATTCGGAAACTAAATGAGGAGTGGCAATAATGGATACTGACTTATTTGATAAGCTAGAAGAAAGCATGACCCAAATGAATGAGATCATTGATGGGCAACGTTCGCCTTCTCGAGAGTTTACGGTTAACGCTATTCAAGTAAAAGAAATTAGGCAATCAACAGGATTAACGCAAAAAAGATTTTGTCATTTAATCGATGTTAATATTGGAACGTTAAGAAACTGGGAGCAAGGACGGCGCGAGCCAACGGGCCCAGCGAAAGCACTTTTAAAAGCGATACATAATGATCCTGCTCACGTCTTAAAAGCTTTGTCTTATGGTGGCTAATCGTCTTGTTAATTTCTGATGCCAAGCCATTCGTGCGCTACGCGCTACGCGCAGAGTGTCCGTGATGTGGGATGAGAGTGAGTAAAAGACAAATGCTAGGCGTTCCACGCCAGTGTCCGTGATGAGGGATGAGGGAGCAGATACGAGACACGAAAAAGAGATGTTAGATTTTGATTTTGATTTTGATTTTACTCACCCCTGTTCACTCAACACAGACACTACGCAGGTACGTTAGCCACAGTTTTATTGCCATGCTACAATCACTCAATATTTATACAATTTTCGAGCCTTATGAAAAACCTTCCAATCGGCATATCCACCTTAGAAAATATTCGTGATGATGATTACGTTTACATCGATAAAACTCATCACATTTCTAATTTAATTGGAAATGGTGGTAAATATTTCTTTTTATCTAGGCCGCGTCGTTTTGGTAAATCGCTGTTACTGGATACCTTAAAACAGGCATTCTTAGGCAAAAAGGAAGTGTTTAAAGGTTTGCACCTTGAAAACCATTGGGACTGGAATGCTCAATACCCTGTGCTCCACTTTGATTTTGGCGCAGGAGTGATTAAATCATTGGCTGAACTTGAAGTGCTTATGCACGCGATGATGGACGAATATTTTGTGTTGCATGACATTAAATCATCCTATGAGAACAGTATTAACAATAGGTTTTCTTACTTAATTAACCAAATGCAAATGAAATATAAGCAAAAGGTTGTGGTACTCATCGATGAATACGATAAACCCATTTTGGATAACATACTGAATTTGGACGTTGCTACGCAGGTGCGTGAAGGCTTAAAGAATTTATACAGTGTACTTAAAACCAAGGACAGTATTTTAAAATTTGTATTTTTAACAGGCGTTTCAAAGTTTAGTAAAGTGAGTTTGTTTAGTGGTTTAAATAACTTAGATGACATTAGCCTTGATCCTCGCTACGCTGATATTTGTGGTTACACACAAAGTGAGATGGAAAATGAATTTTCTGAATATTTAATTGATGGCTCGGTTGATAAGGTTAAATTAAAACAATGGTATAATGGTTATAACTTTAGCGGCCTTGAGTCTCAAAAAGTATATAATCCTTTTGATGTATTACTTTTTTGCTCCAAAGGGTATCGTTATAAAAACTATTGGTTTGAAACAGCAACTCCTACCTTTTTAATAAAGTTACTTCAAAAAAAACAGCACTACATTCCCAAGCTAGAGTCATTTAGAGTCACCGATGAAAGCTTATCGAGCTTTGATATTGATAATATCCCTTTGCAAACCTTACTGTTTCAAACGGGTTATTTAACCATTGATAAACCAAAGCAAATTGGCAATCAATATGGCTATGTATTGACTTATCCTAACTTGGAAGTTAAATCCAGTTTAAACTCACATCTCATGCAACTAGGCAGTTCTACGGAACAAAAAAACGAAACACTAACCTCCATTGTCGAAAACATAGACGAACTAACGTTTGATGGATTAAAGGACAATTTCAACGCTCATTTTTCTTCCATTCCTCATGATTGGTACCGAAATAATCCTATGGGGCAATACGAAGGCTTTTATGCCGGCATTATCTACAGCTGTTTTGCTGCGCTTGGTTACGATTTAACGGCTGAAGATACCACCTCAACCGGGCGCATTGATTTAACCATTCAAATGCCAGATAAAATTTTAATCATTGAATTTAAATTGGCAAAGTATGGCTCTGCGGATGATGCCATTAAACAAATCCTTGATAAAAAATACGCGGATAAATTTAAAAGTGACAAGCGACCAGTGTACTTAATTGGCATGAGTTTTGATGATAAAACCAAAATCATGGCTGACATTAAGTGGTGTGACTTCGATACAGTGTGAGTGTGGTGCGTTTTACGCACGGAGTCTGTAACGTGTGTGGGTGTGAACGGCATTCACTTTGTTCATAAACCCACACACCCGCACCATTCATCCGTGTTAGGTGCAAACTTTTTGACATGCTACAATCACCCAATATTTACACAATGTTTCGAGCCTTATGAAAAAACTGCCGATTGGAATTTCAACCTTAGAAAAAATTCGTGCGGATGATTACATCTACATTGATAAAACACATCATGTGGCCCAGCTTGTTAATAGTGGCACGGAGTATTTCTTTTTGTCTCGGCCGCGTCGTTTTGGTAAATCGTTACTGCTGGATACTTTGAAACAAGCGTTTCTTGGTAATAAAGACGCTTTTAAGGGCTTGCACCTTGAAAATAATTGGGACTGGAATGTAAAGCATCCAATCATCTATTTAAATTTTGGTGGTGCGTCTACGGATAGAAGTGAAGCCGTACTCCGAGAATACATTTCTCAAAAGTTAAATGCTTATGCGGATGAATACGGTATTGAACTAAAGAGTAAAGAGCTTAGCAATGTGCTTCAAGAACTGGTGGAAAAACTGCATGGTAAGTACAACACAAAAGTTGTGCTGTTAGTTGATGAGTATGATAAGCCTATTTTGGATGTGATTGATGATGAGGCGCAAGCGACGATAAACCGAGACATCTTAAAAGGTCTTTATGGCGCGATAAAAAACCTTGATCAATACTTGAAGTTTGTTTTCCTAACCGGCGTTTCAAAATTTAGCAAAGTCAGTGTGTTTAGTGGACTTAATAATTTAAACGATATCACGCTCGATCCTCACTATGCCGACATCTGTGGCTATACTCATACCGAAATGGAAAAAGCGTTTACCGAATACCTCGTAGATGGCAATGTTGATAAAGAAAAGCTTAAGCGGTGGTATAACGGTTATGACTTTACTGGCGTGGAATCACAAAAAGTCTATAACCCTTTTGATATTT
>CAWVYD010000190.1:0-3966 GCA_963934185.1 uncultured Legionellaceae bacterium
ATGTCATAGGCAAAGCCATCAATTGATAGTGCATTTTGCACTTCAATGGCAATGGCTGGATAAGGCCGCTGCATGTTTGAGCAGGCAACAATCACCACGTCAATGTCTTCATGTGACACACACGCATTTTCAAGCGCTTGTTTGGCTGCATTAACGCTCATTTCAGCTTGGAGGGATATCTCATCATCCGCTCGTTCAATAAGTACCGGGTGCATAATATCCGGGTTTAAAATGCCTGCTTTATCGATCACATAACGCGATTTAATGCCGGATGCTTTTTCAATAAAGGCGGCATTAGAATGTAATAACGCTTTAACGTTGCCTTTTTCTATGCCTGCTTTATGCTCTGTATTAAAGCCATCCACGTACGCATTAAAGGCGATGACTAATTCTTCGTTGCTAATCGATTCTTCTGGATGATACAAACCCGTTCCGCTAATTACTGCGTCAATCATAAAGCCCTACCTTTTTAATTTATTTTTCGCTAAAGTGGTTATACACAGCAAAGAAATATGCATGAAGTAACTAACTCATATTTTCAAGGATGATGCGATTGAACCTTTTTCTTATACGTGCACATAACCAAATGGATACGTTAATTCCCTATCAAGCGGGCATGAGTACACAATCTCTACAAAATATTGCCTCAGATACTATCATCAAATTAGCCAGCAATGAAAACCCTTTAGGTATGAGTCCCAAAGCAAAGGTAGCGATGCTTAAAGACATCAATGACACCTATCTTTACCCAGAAAAAATGGGAAATACACTCCATGCTCTAGCAAAACACCTTAATGTCTCAGCGAAACAATGCATATTAGGCAATGGGTCGGAAAACATCATTGCGATGTTAATACAAATATTTAATCGCCCGGAAAATCATTTTTTGATTCCACAATACGCTTTTTCGGCCTATCGAATTAATGCAAAGGCACATAATGCGTCCATCAAAATTATCCCCACGCCTAATTACCAGGTAAATGTTAAAGACATACTGTCACTTGTAAATCCTAATACGGCGCTCGTTTTCATTGATAATCCCAATAATCCTACCGGCCATTATTTAACGCATAACGAAATACTATCGTTACTAAAAAAGCTACCTGCGTCTACATTGCTCGTCTTGGATGAAGCCTATTATGAATTCGCCAAAAATACGAACGACTACCCTAATGCGTTAGCCTTACAAAAAGATTACCCCAATTTAGTAATAATACGTACGTTTTCAAAAGTTTATGGCTTAGCGGGATTGCGTGTTGGTTATGGCATTGCTCATACAGACATCATTGAACTGCTTAATCGTGTTCGTTTTCCGTTTAATGTCTCTTCGCTAGCACTCAGCGCAGCTCAAGCAGCCCTTGATGATAATAAATTTATGGAACAATCCATTGCTAATAACACAGCAAGCATTCTCGCCTTTCAAGCTTGTTTTAAGCAGTTAGGTATTGATGCCTACCCTGCACTTGGCAACTTTATTACCATTGATTTAAAACAAAATGCCAGTGATTTTTTCCAATTCATGCTGGAACAAGGTATCATCCTGCGACCTTTGAATGCGTATGAACTGCCCAATCACATTAGAATTAGTATGGGCAGGCAAGAACAAAATGCACTCGCTATTCAATACATAAATCATTACTTTGGAAAAAAAACCTTATGACTGAGATCATTGATTTAACCCAACAAGCCTGCGTCGCCTGCGAAGGGCTCACTCACCCCTTAAGCGAAAATCAAGTGGATGCACTGCTACCACAAATTAAAGATTGGCAAGTACGCAATCAAGCCAAAGACATTTATAAAACATTTAAATTTAAAGATTTTTATCAAACCATGGCCTTTGTTAATGCCGTTGCTTGGATTGCTAACCAAGAAAACCATCATCCCGACATTGAAATGGGTTACAACTATTGCCATGTTACCTTCATGACGCATGCCATTAATGGCTTGTCACAAAACGATTTTATTTGCGCCGCTAAAATTGATAAATTACTTATTTGAAAGGGGCTAACATTGCTAGGGATAAGCAAAGGAACTACATGGTCATTTAAAGAAAGGCTGCATTGGCTCAGCCTTTTTTCTTTTTTAAATGGGTTTGTTTTTATTTTTTTAGGATCGTATTATTTTTTAGAATTGCTGCAAAGCCTTGCCTTATCGATCCCTTCACAGCCAAGCCCTTTAACGTTTATTGATAAATTAGGTATTTACTTATACAGCCACCTAAACTTTTTTAGCTACATGTTAACCTTGTCCTTTATCATTGCATTTTTAATTTTACCCTTTGCATATTTTATCCGTAAAAAATCGCTGTTTATTTTACTAAATATTATTTCCTTTTTTATTGCCCTTAGTTTTTTTATCTTTGATTTAAAAATATACCAGCTTCATCATTTTCATGTTAATTGGGTACTCATTACAGTAATGAGTGACATTGCCACTTTGAACCCTTCGATAATGGAAATATTCATTGTATTTTTGTTTCTTCTAAGCCTTTTTTTATTTGAATGTGTTCTGGCGGTAATAACGTTAAAGCAAAGAAGAAATATTAGCTTCAATGTGTGTAGAAACGCCGCCCTTTTTGCAAGCCTAGGCTTATTATTTTGTTATGGTACTTTAATTGTAAGCATGTCTAATGGCAATAATATCTATGCAATGCAAACAACATTTTATCCTCTGTACCACCAACTTTTTAGTACATTAAACTTCAGTAAAAAAAATAAAGACAATTTATTCTACTTTACAAACAGACGATTTAAAGACACTCATACAACGGCAGCTAAATTTAACTACCCTAGATCACCACTTACCTGCAAACAAGGCACGATACCACCTTACAATGTTATTTTTATTTTAATTGATACCTTAAGATTTGATGCTTTAACAGCCAATCAAATGCCTAACCTGTATCAACGCAAACATCAATTTACGCAATTTACGGATCATTGGAGCGGTGGTAACTCGACTAAACCTGGCGTATTTAGTTTGTTTTATGGCATTCCAGCCACTTATTGGCAAGCCAGCATTGATGCAAAAACTGCCCCACTCATTAATACAAAATTTAAAGAGGCTGGTTATGATTTAAATCTATCGATGTCGGCACAATTTAATAACCCGGCATTAATTAAAAATGCATTCTTAAACTACACAAATATTTTTACTGCTACTACTTTAGATTACTCAAAACCCGGCACCAGACGTGACATACAAGCAACCAATAATGCCTTATTAACGTTAAATAAAAAACAAACCAAACCTTTTTTCCTTAATTTGTATTTAGATTCCGTACATTCATATTGCGATCTAGGTACCGTTGAAAATTATTTTAAACCCGTCATCAAACGTTGTAACCGAATTTTCGGCAGAGCCCACTCAGAGCGAACACCGTATTACAATCAGTATCGCAATACCGTTCGGTTTGTTGATAAACAAATTGAAAACGTATTAAGTAGCCTTGATAAAAATAAATTATGGGACAACAGCATCGTTATCATCACGTCTGATCACGGGGAAGAATTTGATGATAATAAGCAAGGTTATTGGGGCCACACCAGCAATTACACACAATTTCAATTAAAAGTGCCCCTACTTATCCACTGGCCTAATAAAGAAATAGAACACATTAATTATCGAACCACCCATTATGACGTATCCCCTACGCTATTAGAAGATGCCTTAGCTTGCGAAAAACAAAGCGAGACATACAGCAGTGGTAAAAATTTGTTTGATGCGAGTAACCGAAAAAATTACCTATTAGCATCAAGCTATACCAATAGTGCCATTGTAACCCCTCAGCAAACAACGTTATTTACTGCCGGAAGCACATTACAAACACAAACACCAAAAGGAAAAAACATCCCCAAACTAACCATCGATAAAGAGATACTAAAACAGGCATGGCATGAAATGAATCGGTTTTATGACTAGGGCGTGTTGACCATTCGTTTTGGAGTGAAGGCGTAGGCTGGTTTT
>CAWVYD010000191.1:0-3956 GCA_963934185.1 uncultured Legionellaceae bacterium
ATCACGATGGCGCCCAAAGCTGGGTCATCTTTTGCCAAGTCTGGAAACAATCGCTTTAACACGGGCGCTAAGCCATGAGCAATGCTCTGCATCAAGCCGGACTTTTCAGCAATTTTCATCAAGCCCAACCAAAACGTCATCACGCCCGTTAACCCTAAGGCAATGGTAAATGCCGTTTGACCATATGATGACACCGCATTAATCACATCCACCAATTTACCGTTTACCGCTCCGAAAACCACCGCTAAACACATCATGCCTAACCAAATAACACTGAGCATGGAACTATCCTTTCTAATGAGCTAAAATTTAACAAATTTGATTCAGTGACGTTTTAAATGAAAAATAAAATACTGCCTATCCTACTTCATCTTCTCGCGATTACGATTGTATGCACTTCTGCGTGCTATGCCAATCAAGAAAACGATATAGCTATTAAGCAAATTTTTCAAAAATCGCCAAAAACACTTAGCATTGCTAAGCGCCTAAGTTGGTTTAGTGAGCAGTTCCTTGGACAACCCTATCAACTAGGTCCTTTAGGTGAAGGTAAAAATGGTCGTTACGATCAGTCTCCCTTATACAATCTTAATGGCTTTGATTGCACCACTTACGTTGAAACGGTATTAGCCCTAGCCCAATCAAACACACTAAGTACCTTTAAAAAAAATCTCATTGCCATTCGATATAAAGACAACACCCCGAGCTATTTATCACGCAACCATTTTATGTCTTTAGATTGGATCCCTAATAACATTCAAAAAGGATTTGTAAAAGACATTAGCTGTAAGATAAAAAATGAACAAAACAAGTCTATCTGCCAAAGTGCTACCGCTGATATAGACAAAGGTGCCTGGCTATTAAAGAAAACCATAACGGACATAAAAATTCAAAACAATAATCAAAAAAACAATCGCATAATAGAATTAAAAACTAAGGCTAAAAACTACGCTTCGCAGCAAGCACGCATTAACTATATCCCCCTCACTGCATTATTTAGCCATAACAAAGCGGATCTGTTTTTATTTAACCAAATCCCAAACGGCAGCATAATAACCATCGTCCGCCCCAACTGGCAACTGAAACAATACATCGGTACTAACATTAACGTATCACACTTAGGATTTGCCATTAAAAAGAATGGCCTCCTGTATTTTAGAGAAGCGTCAACCATCGATAGAAAAGTGATTGATGTTCCGTTAGAAAAGTATTTAAAACAGTATCTAGAAAGTCCTTCAATAAAAGGCATTAACGTATTAAAAATTATCTACCGCAAAAAGTGATATAAAAAAACCAACTTGACGATTAAACAACTCAATACTAAGCTTTAAATATCAACCAGCAACCCCAATGAGTGACGTTTGTGAATGAAAAAGAAGAGCGCTGCCAACAAGAGCTAGAAACATATGCCTCGTTTCATGAAATATTACATAAAGCACCAAGCCTTGCCCATGAAACCCAGACAGAAAATTACGTTACGACTCCAAAATTTAAAGAAACGTTTGACTCTTTGATGGGTAACATGATGAAAGCCGAAAGCGGCGATGAACTGGCTCAAAACCATAACAACTATAAAGCCCTATTAGATAAAGAACACGATGCCGGCCACATCACCACTGACATTCATAAAGCGCTCATGGCGCCTGCGGATCACATTAAATCACAACGAGAAACATACCTTTCAAAACCTTTTGATAAATTAAACAGCTGGAAAAGAAATGCCTGGATAGTTGGTGGGCTCGCAATCATCTCAACCGCTCTAGCACTAACCGTTGTTGGTATACCTCTTATCCCGGCAGCAGCATTAGGCGGAGCAGCATTGGCTTATGGTGGTATTGATCAAGCACATGAACACTATGAACATTCCGAAGAAGCCTCTAGCGAAGCTTTGGCAAGTATGCATCATCATAAATTTGATGCCTTTAAACAGCAGTTGGATAATAGTGAGAGCTCAAAAGAAGCAATACCTAATATAAAAGTCTACCTTGAACCAGTTAATAACAAAGAACCTGAAGCAAAAGCCAAACCAGAAGGTTTAATAAAACGAAGCCTTAAAAAAATTGCAAGCACCATTGGACTTCCAAAACTTTTTTCAAAAGACACACCAACGCGCGAACGGCTCAAAATAGCTGGTAAAGCATTAGGCATTGCTGGTCTAGCGTTAGCCGTTGTTGCAATGGCAGCTGTTTTCCCTCCTGTTGGGATCCCTCTTGCAGCTGGAATTGGCATCGGCATTGCATCGACAGCCGTTATTGCAGGGGCAGGCGCAGTGGTTGTTATCGAACATAATGAAGCAAAAAAAGAATTTAAAACATTAGTAGATGAGCATCAGCAAGTGCAAGAAGGCTTATCCCAAAATTTAGACAACACCTTTAGCGAAAGTTCTGAAAACACACAATCGGAAATAAAAAAGGCGGAGGAACAACCAGTAACTCACAATGAAATAGCGCCTAATGCCCCGCCCATAAATCCACAACAGCAAGCGCAGAAACAAAAACTTAACCCTGCACCAATCCCAGTTATAAATGCCGCTAGCAACAAAGCCACTCCCCCTTTAGTTGAACCGTCGGTAGACTTAGTAGAACCAAGTTCACCGCGAGGCATTACAGAGCTAAAAGAGGACGTTCCAATACTTCATGAACAGAACCTCAACTCTCCTAACAATATTCCTGTACCTCTAAAAAATGACATAGAGACATTTGAGGTGGAAACGTCACATAGCGACACAGCCACCTCAAAGATGTTTAGCGAACTTAATAGTGCAATGGAGAACAAAAGCCTTGATGACGTCATTCACTCTCCTACCGAACATAAGCCATTACCCGATACAGCCGTTGAAGATGAAGAAGAAGATGAAGAGGGAGAAGGTGGTATGCGTCTAAAATAGCTTATTAGAAAAACAACTTCCTCCTTCCCTCTTTTGAGTTTATGATCACTCCTATTCCAATGCTTTGCTTAGGAAAAAACATGTTTAAAAGAGTTATTGTTTCAATGGTAGTGCTTTTCATCTTTACACCTTCTCTAGCACAAATCTCTTCAAACTTAGCACCTGCCACACCAATTAAAGCCGTGCTATTTGATACCTTTGGTACAGTGGTTGACTGGCGCGGCACAATGGTCAGTGAATTTTCTTCTTTATTTCAAACGAAAAAAATATCTGGCATTAGCGCTGAAACATTTGTTGAAACGTGGGTAATGGCGTATTCAGACAACATGAGCAAAATAAGCGAAAAGAAAGGCCCTTTTGCAACGGTTGACGCATTAAATAAATTATCTCTTGATGAAACACTAAAAAAACATAACCTTTTTAATCGTTTCACGCCCATTGAACGCCATCATATGTGGTTAGTTTGGCATCGTCTCAAAGCATGGCCTGACTCTGTTAACGGCCTAAATGAATTAAAAAAACACTTCATCATTGGTACATTAACCAATGGCAACGTAAAGCTTGTTATCGATATGTCAAAGCAAGCAAAACTTAATTGGGATGTAATTTTTTCAGGAGAATTTATAAAACGTTACAAACCTGACTCTATGGTCTATCAAAATGCCGCAACACTATTAAATTTAAAGCCTTCTGAAATCCTTTTGGTGGCATCACATAAATACGATTTAAAAGCAGCACAAAAATTAGGATTTAAAACCGCCTATCTGTTTCGTCCCAAGGAATTTAAAACTCTCCACAAAGATCAAGTGCCCATAAAAAATGAATTTGACTTTATGGTCACAGGGATTGATAAGCTTGCAACAAAATTAATCATTCACTTAAACAGATAACACAATTGCATACTTTGATTTATTTATTACGAAGCATTTATCTACTCTCCTACCTCAAAATATATTGAAAAATAGGTTATACGACTAAAATATCTATTAAAATCATCTGGTTTGATTATAATAGTAAAGATTACGCTGAACACAGAGTGTTGACTTTAATTTTACTGTTTAATTTCGGAAAG
>CAWVYD010000192.1:0-3914 GCA_963934185.1 uncultured Legionellaceae bacterium
ATGAAGCTTCTCAAACAGAAATTGACCAATTTAAGGCTGAGTGGAAAATTAGGCATCAAACGGTCATTGATGCCGGTGGTTTGCGAATTATTGGTTCCGAACGACATGAGTCACGTCGTATTGATAATCAGTTGAGAGGGCGTGCGGGTAGACAAGGCGATCCTGGTAGCAGTCAATTTTATTTGTCATTTGAGGATAACTTGCTGCGCATTTTTGGCGCGGAACGAATGACAGGCCTAATGCAAAAATTTGGTATGACAGATGGTGAAGTAATAGAGCACCCCATTGTCAGCCGTCGAATTGAAGCGGCGCAACGAAAAGTAGAAGGCCACAACTTCGACATTCGTAAACAATTATTAGAATACGATAATGTTGCGAATGATCAACGCAAAGTAATTTATACCCAGCGTGCTGAATACATGACTGAATCGGATCTAACGGAGGTGATTCAGTTTATGCGTGAATCCGTGTTTGAAACGTTAGTTTATGAACACATTCCTCAAAACTCAATGGAAGAAGAATGGGATCTGGTTGGTTTAGAAAAATTACTTAGCAGTGAGTTTGGTATGTCTTTGGCACTTAAAACGTGGCATGAAAGTGATGATGCGTTTGATGCCGAGATAGTTCAAGAAAAAGTATTGGCATTGGCGGTTTCTTCGTATAACGAGAAAGAAGAGCAGTCTGGCGCTAAGACCATGCGTCATTTTGAAAAATCAGTCTTATTGCAAAGTTTGGATACGCATTGGCGTGAGCATTTAAGTGCAATGGAGCAGTTACGTCAAGGCATCCATTTAAGAGGCTATGCTCAAAAAGATCCTAAGCAAGAATATAAGCGAGAATCGTTTGAATTGTTTACTTCTATGCTAGCGAGTTTGAGTTATGACGTAACCAGTGTATTAAGCAGTGTGATTATTCAAGACGAAACGGATGTGGATGCGATTGAGCATCAACGGCGTTCTGACATGGCATCAACCATACAATATAAGCATGACGGTTTTACGTCTACCCTCGAAGAGGGTGCTGAGCAAGCAGGCTTACCAGAGAATTCAACGCCGTTTAAGCGGACGGATAAAAAAGTAGGGCGTAATGACGTATGTCCTTGTGGTAGCGGTAAAAAATATAAAAACTGTCATGGCCATTTGTGAGTAAACGTTTTAATCATGCTTGATGTTGCTGTGGGTATGGTCATTAATGAGTTTAAGCACGTTTTAATTACTTTACGGTCTGCTTCATCTTCTTCATGTCCGTCACTTTGGGAATTTCCTGGTGGTAAAATTGAAGTGGGTGAAACGGCTGAGCATGCATTAATTCGTGAGTTACAAGAAGAAGTAAATGTTTCTTGTCATCATGCAAAATTTTGGCTCGCTCATGAAGACAATGGTGTTCGTTTGCATGTGTTTTGGGTTAATCATTTTAGCGGTCAAGCTCGCTGTTTAGAGAACCAACAAGCATTAAAGTGGGCATCGGTAAATGATTTGTCAAAGTATGCTTTTCCACCTTCGAATCAGCTATTAATTAATAAAATGCAACTTTCGGATGGTTTCAGCTGATTTAAAACGACATTATAAGTGATTTTATATTTGATTGATTTTGATAAATATGATATAAAGTTTGCCGGCTCTTTGTCTGCATTGCATACGTTAATGTGACGGTGAAAGAGAAATACACACACACATCGGCACACAGCATTGGGTCCTTACGGGGTTTGTTGTGGGATGTGTGGAGGTTTAACCCTAAGGAACGAAAGCGTTCCTATTTTTGGAGTAATTTATGTCAAGATTAAGCATGAGAAGTATGCTACAAGCAGGCGTTCATTTTGGACACCGTACAAGGTTTTGGGATCCTAAAATGGCACCTTATATTTTCGGTGCACGTAACAAAATCCATATTATTGATTTGGAAAAGACCGTTCCTTTATTTGATGACGCGTTGAACTACATCAGCCGATTAGCAGCAAACAAATGTAAAATCCTTTTTGTTGGTACAAAACGCGCTGCTCAAAACATCATTCAAGAGCAAGCAATACGTTGCGATATGCCTTATGTTGATCACCGTTGGTTAGGCGGCATGTTAACCAACTATAAAACCGTTAAACTGTCAATTAATCGTTTGAAAGATTTAGAGCGCATGAAAGAAAGTGGCGCGTTTGAAAAAATGATTAAAAAAGAAGCGTTGATGTTAAACCGTGAATTAAACAAACTGCATTGCAGCTTAAACGGTATTAAAAACATGAATGGCTTACCAGACGCTATTTTCATTGTTGATATCGGCTATGAAAAAATTGCTGTACAAGAAGCGCGTCGTTTACGTATTCCTGTCATTGGTATTGTTGACACAAACAACAGCCCAGACGGTGTTGATTACATCATTCCTGGTAATGATGATTCTATGAAAGCCATTGAAATGTATGTTAAGACTGCAGCAGACGTTATCATTGAAGCAAAAACACCTCAAGCAGCGCCAGAGGCTGAGACATTTGTTGAAGTAACTGAAGAAGACAAAAAAGCAGCATCAGAAGAATAATTCCTGCATTGTTTGTTTGAATATATAATTTTTATTAGGGCGTCGCAAATATACACGCCGTAAATGAATTTGTCCGATTGCTGTTGAAGATCCTTTTGCTCAAATTTACATTTGAATTTCGTGATATTTAAATATCACTGGATCCAAACGTTTTTTGAACAAAAGGCTTGCCGCACAGCAAACCGGATAAATGCTTCTACGACGTGTATAAAGCGCACGCCCTCTTTTTTTATTTGGAGAGTTAAAATGACAGTAACGGCTGCTATGGTTAAAGAATTAAGAGAACGCTCAGGCGCTGGCATGATGGAATGTAAAAAAGCATTGGTTGCTGCGGGTGGCAACATTGATAATGCTATTTCTGAAATGAGAAAATCAGGCCAAGCAAAAGCGGATAAAAAAGCAGGTCGAATTGCTGCGGAAGGCGTTGTTATTGTTCGTTCTTCAGACGATGGTAAACGTGCGTTAATGCTTGAAATTAACAGTGAAACTGATTTTGTTGCGCGTGATGATATCTTTAATGCGTTTGCTAATGGTGCCGCTGATATTGCGCTTGCTCATAACTTATCAAGCATAGAAGCATTGTTAGCTGCTACTTTGCCATCGGGGCAAACCGTTGAAGAATCTCGTCAAACAACCATTGCTAAAATTGGTGAAAACGTTAAATTACGTCGCATCAGCATCGTTGAAACTGAAGGCCTTGTTGGTCATTACGTACACGGTGGTCGTATTGGTGTGTTGGTTGAGATGAAAGGTGGCGATATGTCATTGGCGCGTGATATGGCAATGCATGTGGCTGCAAGTGGCCCGGTTGTGGTATCAAGAGAGCAAGTGTCACAAGTGTTGGTTGACAAAGAAAAAGAAATTTTCACTGCTCAAGCCAAACAAAGTGGCAAACCTGAAGCCATTATTGAAAAAATGATTGCTGGCCGAATTAATAAGTATTTGGACGAAGTAAGTTTGTTAGGACAAGCGTTTATTAAAGATCCTAATAAAAAAGTTCAAGTTTTGTTAAAAGAAAAAGGTGCTGAAGTCATTAACTTCTTACGTATGAAAGTAGGCGAAGGCATTGAGAAAAAAGAAGATAATTTTGTTGAAGAAGTGATGGCTCAAGTAAAAGATGCATAATTAAGGGATTATCAGACTATGAGTGAACAACCTTCTCTAAAATACAAACGGATAATGCTCAAGTTAAGCGGTGAAGCATTAAGTGGTAGCTTAGGATCGGGTATCGATCCTTTAGTGCTTGATAGCATGGCTCAGCAAATTGCCGAACTGGTTGACATGGGCGTAGAAGTGGGTTTGGTGATTGGCGGTGGTAATATATTTCGTGGTAAGGAACTGTCTGAAGCGGGCCTTGGTCGCGTTACTGGCGATCATATGGGGATGTTGGC
>CAWVYD010000193.1:0-3878 GCA_963934185.1 uncultured Legionellaceae bacterium
ATGACATTCCGATCGGCGTGCACTTTTTTTTGCAAAAAAGTGCGCCTGTTCTTTAGCAAGATAGGCAACCGCTAGAGGCCCGCATGATAAATTAAACACTACCTTTTAAACATACAATAACTATGCCCTGCAAGTTCAAAGGCTTATGGCACAAAAAATAAGCGTGTTCAAAAACCGCAATTTATGACCGCGCGCAGTATGGCAGCCAGTCATTTTGATACTTTGATATTTTTTGGGGGAAACTTTTCTCTGCTAGGGATAAAACGTTGGCTGCTTTGCGCAAGTAAAGCGCAGCCGAACAGGATGTGAGCGAGCCATGAAGCAAAAGACTCAACGCCTTATCCTTTAAGTCCCCAATTAGGGGGGAGCTCTGTTGTCAATAAGAACTGGATAATGTTTTAAGCTACATTAGTCCAGAGTCCAAAAATAAGTCATGTTAAAACAAAGCTAGGCGATTTGTTGACGCTCAAAACCCACCTTGCCAAGGCGTTTTGGTGTAGATAATTTATGAAACTTCTTGTCGGTTTTTTCTTTTTAAGGCGGCGTGAGCGCTGGCGGGGGAGGCACAATATTTCTCATGGCAAGGCCGCTTAAAACAGGGCTTAATTTTCCAATGTTACTGTTTAATGTCAGCTGGGATTGTGTTGAATCTGAACGTTGCCAGCTTACGTTCACCGTTAAATTTTTATAACTTGGATTACTCATATTGCTTATTGTCCAAGTACTTTCGTAGGTTGTATTAAGACCGGTTAATGAATCAGAGCCGCTGATTATTTGGTTAAAGTCATTGCTTGAGCTGTAATTTCTTAAGGTTTCAATTCGATCTTGAGCAATTTGTATGGCGCTTGAGTTTTGTTGGGTTAGTGCTTTGGATTTGATCAGCTGGCTTTGAAGGTTCATTAACGCCAATGCACCAATGCTGACAAATGTGATGCTAATTAACGCTTCGATTAAGACGGAGCCTTTAACGTAATAAGGGTTGAACGGATAATGTTTCATTTTACTTTTTCCTTTTTAAAAATCTCTCCAGCTGCCGGGTACTTTGGCAAATTCAGCAATGTTACGAGTGTTATCAAGTGTTAGAGAATCAAAAATAACATTGGGTGTGCCGTTTCCTGTGTAGTCTCCCTCAATCACGACTGCACCGTGCACGGTTAAGGTGCCGCCACCTGTGTTATGCCAGTTTTGGGTTACATAGACAACGCCATATACAGTGGTAGTACCGTTGGCTTTAAAATCACCATCAATGATTAAAATAACAGGGGCGTCTTGCGTACCAATGGTTGAATTACCTGAAAAAGAGGCTTCGCCGCCGTCTTGATTAATCCAAATTGACTTACCGTCGTTATTATTAGGGGCTAATATTGAGCTTAAATTTTGATTGCTGTTGTAATTTAAAACCAAGCTAGCACTGGCTTCGGCAGTGCCTTTATTAACGCCGATAAAGGTTTCAAAAAACTCATCACCACTTAACGTGGAAAGTTGAGTGTCATTTTGAGCAATGTCAGAATTCATATGATTTTTATCAGAGCCACAACCAACGCCGCATGTGGTATCAGCCGCTCCAGAAAGTAGGACGCTACCGCCAGACCAAATGGTGCTGCCTGTTTCAGTGTTTCTAATATTAACGTTACCGCTTAAATTAATGCTGCCATAGGTAATAAAGCCTGCGGGAGGGGAATTAATCATAAAAGGAATGCGAATGGCCAGTTGCGTGTGTGTTTTATTAACCATGTTGGCATCAGAAGTACCGTTGACACTTAATTGTGTAATGTTAAAATTACTGGCGATTGGGTTGGAGTAAGTAATGGTGTAACGGGTGTTGTTACCGTTATCAACGTTGGTGGTGGTTATTGGGGCGTAGGCATCAATAAAACCATTCGAATCTGCATCGGTTAAAATGGTTAAGTGATTATCTCTTAAATGGACTAAGCCAAATTCAACGCCGGCTTCACTGGCTTCAAACGCTTGATTTTCAAATATTTGGTTTCGAACAATGGTTGTGTTGGCCTTTATGGTGCGAGCGCCAGATAACACCGTCAGTGAACAAATGAGCAGCAAGGCAAGCAGCGTTATCATGATCGCTGCGCCGCTGGATTTTTTAAAAGTTAATTTATGGGGTGTATTTATCATTCCTTACTCTCACTTGTGAGGTTATGGTGCGTTGTACGGCAGTGTCCTTTAGAAGCTGTCCTGTCATACTGATGCTTATTTGACGTATGGTAATCGACGCGCCAGTGGGCGGTGGCTTAGCGGCATCTAAAGATTCAATCGTTTCGGTTAAGGTGTAAGTTAAATTGGTTATCTGTATTAAATTGGCATTGGTTAAATTTTCCCATGTCCCCGCGCTGCACGAAAAATTAGCATCCGTCGCTGCACGCGTTTGAATGACTTGGTTTACTAAACGATAACCAAAGCGTTCATCAGACCCTTCAGTATTTAGGTCGGGCAGTGCGCCATCCATGTCTAAATCGTATGAAAGCAAGACACAGTCACTGCTTGGTACGGCAATGTCAGACGTGCCAGCCACCATGAAGGGGTTGATGGTTCCTGTACCGACTAAGCCTTTAGCACCAGCCGTATATCCGGCGCGTCTTATGTCATTTTTCATCATGGCCATTGCGGTTTGCATTTCATGTTCAAGGCGTACGGTTGTGAGTATTTTGTTGCTTATCCTTGATGTGCTTGAGTAGAAAACAATCACACCAAGAGTAAGTATAACACCAATCGACAATCCAATAAGCATGTCGATCAATGATGCGCCAGCTTGATTCTTGTTTAGCATGATGGGTAGCCTGTCACCGTATTTGAACAATTGTTGATAAAACCCATGGCACTCACACTTACCGTGCCAGAGGCAGAGTTATTGGTAAATTCTATGCTGCCAGAATGAGACGCAGTGCCTCGAATCCCTTCAAAAGAGATGAGTTTAGCGCCAGCAACGCCGCTAAGATTTGTAACCGACAAGGTGGATGGGTTGATTAAATCAGTTTGTATTGCGGCAGTGCCATTGATTGTGCACGCATTTACAACACGGCAGTCGCAGTTACCAATGTCACTTAATGCGTAGCACCAGCTGGGTGCAGTGCCGCCATAATTTCGGAAAGAAACGGTAATGTTTGTACGTTGTTTTTTACTTTCAGAGCGTGCTAATTTTAAAGTATCATAGAGTGTTTCCATTGAGGCGCGAACTCGCTTTTGCGCCATGAGCTGTCCCCAGTTAGTCACAGCAAAGCCAGTGACAATGCCTAAAATGGTAATGACAATCAGTCCTTCAATGAGGGTAAAACCCTTTTGATGCGTATCAATATTCATATTCAGGTATCACTGCCCTTAAATGGATCTATAATAAACATTTTAGTACATATGTTTAGCGTTTGGATTGGAAAGTTAATTTATTTTGGAGATAGGCATGAAACAAGGGAAAAAAGGCTTTACATTATTAGAACTAATGATTGCAGTAGCCATTATGGCAATTTTAGTTACCATCTCAGTCCCCATGTTTGTTGATCAACTCCAAAAAAGCCGACGGTATGATGGCACATCGACTCTGTTAAGCATGGAGCAAGAACAAGCGTTATATCGTACCAATAACACAACCTATGGCACGTTAGCTCAGGTTTGGGGCGGCGTGGCAACAACCCCCGGTGGGCGATATACCTTAACGATAACCACACCTACTTCAACAGGCTATGTGATAACCGCAACTGCCGTTGGTGACCAAGCCAATGACGATGAGAGTGGTGTTGCGTGTACGCCTTTGATGGTTACGGCAACCAGTTTAGCGACCACACGCACCCCAGCAGCCTGTTGGTAATTCACCGGCGTCTTTTTGCCGTGTGCTTTGTTGCACTTTCTTTTTAAATGGGTCACATACC
>CAWVYD010000194.1:0-3865 GCA_963934185.1 uncultured Legionellaceae bacterium
AACCGCTTAATTATTGAGAAATGAAAGAGATAAAGGGTTAGGAAACAACGCCGCGAAGAGACATAATCAGTAATAACTACTTTGCCTTTAGTAGCGCTCTTAACTCACTCAATGCTCATCTAAAACAACTAAAATAAAGTCTTAATAAAACGTACAAAGCAACAAAGCTGATGCTTATAAAGTAGTCACGATAGCCCCGTTTTTTTTTACAAAAATAGAACGTGATTTATCAAACATAATAGAGTTGGATGTAAAACAAGAGAAACATCATGAGTAGTTCAAAAATTTACCGTAATAAACACATTATTTTCCAAAGGAAAAAATAAATTAGACCGTCATCTGGAAACAGAGGCAAAAAAACGTGCCCATTAAATAAAGCTTTCAATAACCTCTATCAATATTTTTAAAGAATCGATACTTCGCGCGTGCATAAATTAAATAAATGTCAACCTTTAGAGGATTATAGCAAAAATCACACTCCTAATAACACAAGACAACAACCGTTAACTTAACTCACCGTGACTAAAACCCCGGCAACAATTGACAGCTTCTAACCATTTTTGATAATTGCCTGCCTTAGGAGCCTCTGGAATACATTGCCAATCGCTTTTATGCCAACTTTTAAAGGCAGAAAAATCATTAAAAAGGCCGTAACCCAGCCCAGCCATCATCGCTGCTCCCATAGCCGTTAACTCTGTTGTTTTAGGTTTTACAATACTAAGTTGGCATAAATCTGAAATAAATTGCATTAACCATTGATTGACTGACATGCCGCCATCAACCATGAATCGTTTTAAATTAATATCAAGTTCCTGCGTTAAAGTTTGCAATAAATCATTCACTTGATAGGCGACTGATTCTAATCCCGCACGCACAATATGTGCTTTGTTAGAGTCCAACTGTAGCCCCATAAGCATGGCTCGTGCATCTGTTTGCCAATAAGGCGCACCTAATCCTGTAAATGCGGGTACCAAATAAACACCTCCATTATCAGTCGCTGATTTGGCTAACATTTGTGATTCAGATACACAACTTAATACGCCCAACTTATCTCTTAACCATTGAATAATGGAACCTGCATTAAAAATGCTTCCTTCAACCGCATAAGCGTGTTCATGTTTAGTTTGATAGGAAATGGTTGATAATAAATATTTAGTCTTTTGTTTCACTTTACCGGTATTAACCATTAAAAAGGCCCCTGTGCCAAACGTTATTTTTGCGTCGCCTTCCTTATAACATTGCTGGCCGATGCTCGCAGCTTGTTGATCGCCAATAACACCCGTAATAGGTAATTCACAACCAAACGTTTCAGCATTCAAGTTTCCAAAAAAACCATCACAGGGCAACACCTCAGGCAATACACTTTGAGGTATGCCAAAAAGATTAAGTAAATCATCATCCCAACAAAATTCATTGATGTTATACAATAGGGTTCGAGATGCATTTGTTACGTCCGTTTTGTGGTGCTGACCACCCGTCAATCGCCAAATTAAATAACTGTCTATTGTACCAAAAGCCAATTCACCTTTCTGCGCTCGTAGCAATGCATTTGGACAATTATTTAACAGACAATGTAATTTGCTGGCAGAAAAATAAGGATCCAGTTGCAAGCCGGTTTTTGTTTTAATCTCTATTGAATGTGCTTGTAATGTTTGACAAAACGATTGGGTTCGCCTGTCTTGCCAAACAATTGCTTTATGAATAGGCTTTCCTGAAACTTTATCCCAAAGTATCGTTGTTTCCCTTTGATTTGTTATACCAAGACATGCAATGTGAATACCCATCGAATTAACATCTCTAATCACTTTCATTAATACTTCGGCAGTTTTATCATAAATTTCGTCTGCGCAATGCTCAACCCAGCCATCTTTTGGATAATATTGAGTAATGCTCAGCTGTGACGATGCTAAGCATTTTCCATTCAAATCAAATGCCAAAACACGTGTGCTGCTAGTGCCTTGATCAATTGCAATAATTGCGTCCATAAACGTCTAAATATCCAAAATTTTTTTTATGACCACAGTTTAACTTAAATTATGCTACGATAATAAAATTTTAAAATTTTAAAGTATTAAAGGATTCAATCGCTAATGCTAGAAAAAAAACAACTTAACTGTGATGTTTTGATCATTGGCGGTGGTATAAATGGTTGTGGTATCGCCGCAGATGCCGCAAGCCGCGGACTTAACGTTATTTTATGTGAGAAAAATGATTTAGCAAGCGCAACCTCCTCTGCATCCAGTAAACTTATCCATGGCGGCTTACGCTATCTAGAACAATTCAATATTTCTTTTGTAAGAAAAGCACTTAAAGAACGAGAAGTCTTATTTAAAATCTGCCCCTACCTTATTCATCCTCTAGCCTTTGTGTTACCCCACCAAACTTCCCACCGCCCCTTTTGGTTGCTGCGGCTCGGCCTTTATTTATATGATCATTTATGTAAAACCAGCGTTCCGAAAACACGCGTATTAAATAGAAAAAAAAATCCCTCCTATTTTTCATCACTTAACAAAAACATTCAACGAGCACTTTATTATTATGATGCACAAACCATAGATAGCCGTCTTGTCATCGCGAATGCTTTGCAAGCCAAACAACACAAAGCAAACATACTAACTTGTGCACAATTCATTAATACGACCCGCTATAAATCACACTGGGAAAGTAATGTAACAACCAAAACGAATGACGTATCGATTATCAGTAAAGTATTAGTAAATGCGACCGGACCTTGGGCCGATACATTAAATCAAGACATTAAAATTAATTCTCCCTACCATTTATCACTGGTTCAAGGCAGTCACATTGTGATTAATAAGCTTTATGATGGTGATTTTGCCTACTTACTACAAAATGATGATAAACGTATTGTCTTTGCCCTACCATATCACTCGAATTTCACTTTAATTGGCACAACTGATTACTTAATCCATGACATTCCACAAACGTGTTCTATCAGCGATGAAGAAACAGACTATCTCTTATCACTTACCAATAATTATTTTAATAAAGAGTTAACAACATCAGACATTAAACACAGCTACTGTGGACTTCGTCCTCTCATTAAAGACACCACATCAACAAAAGCAAAAGATTTCTCTCGTGATTATAAAATATTTAATAATTATGATGACGCCCCATATACGTGTATTTATGGTGGTAAGTTAACAACCTATCGTTTGCTTGCAAAAGAATGTGTTGATAACTGGCAAACCATTTTCCCACAAATGTCATCGTGTCAAACAAAACACTTAGCATTGCCTGGTTCTGATTTTACAAACATTAACACCTTAAATAAAAACTTAAGTTGTGCCTTTTCTCAATTGCCAAATGAATTACTTCAACATTACGCATCACTTTATGGATCCAGAACCTTTGACTTACTAAAAACCTGTACTGATCTCATTAGCTTAGGACAATTTTTTGGCGGAAAACTTTATCAAGTTGAGGTGGATTTTTTAATAGAAACGGAATGGGCATTATGTTGCGAAGACATTATATGGCGCCGAACAAAGCAAGGTTTAGTTATGAACAATTTACAAATTCAACGTTTAACCGATTACATTAAAAATATAGTCACTACCCAGGTACCTGTTTCTAATCGTGTTTAAATTCACTTTATTGTGCTCACGGGTCCTGATACTGGGAGCGTGTGTTTTTTAGGTATGTAAGGCCTAAAAAACACACACCACCGCGCCAGCCGCTCAATAATTGATAAAGATAAATGAATTGAGCAGCTGATTGATCACATTACAAAGCGTGAAGCCATCATTTTTGTAGCATGTTTTTTATCAACACCTCATGCTTTAGCATACCAGCACCAATTTTATGTAAAATTAATGACTCACTTTCAAGCACTCCAAGC
>CAWVYD010000195.1:0-3860 GCA_963934185.1 uncultured Legionellaceae bacterium
TTTTAAGGCTGTTGTTATAATCAGACCAGTTTGAAACTTTATATTTTTGCTTCTTTATTTTAATTTCTGTCTGATTTAACTATTTGTTTAGTATAAAAACACCCAGAGATATAAAAAAATTACATTTTAAGTGGTAGACGAAAAAATCGAAAATCTGATTATATATTGAGCGATTAAACAAAGCCTTATGCCTGAGCGAATATAGTTTGATGGAACTTATGTTAGAAATTGTCAATAGTCCCTAAGAATCATCTAACATAAACTTCATGGTTATGTTGATGTTATGTTGTGTATAGCCGCCGCCTAATGCCTCCATTTCGCCGTATTTTTGCATACGGTATTCCACGCCTAACGATGTGTAGTCATCTAAAAAAAAGCTGCTACCAAAAACAGCTTGGACGACAGACGTGCTTTGTTTTACTTTTAAGAGATTGGTTATAAACGTATCGTCATCATAGGCTTCTGCTTTTACGGCAACATACGCTTGTCCAACACCAATACCAAAATACGGTGAGGCTCTGTGATAATCACCTTTTGATGGAATTAAATCGACGTAGGCGTTTACCATGAAAGCGCCAAAGGTACTGATATAGCCATGTATACTGCTACTAGATGTTCCGCTTACAATTGTTGTTAATTTTGTAATGGTTGAGTAGGCAGTTAAAAACTCTGCTTCAAGGCGATATCTCTCATTAAAACGACGACCAACTTGCATGCCTAAATTCCCACCAATGCTTGGGTAAATGGCAGTAATGGAGAGGACGTTGTCATTACCTCTAATAGTGGACTCTAATGGTAAAAGAAGATTCTCCATCGGAGGGATATAGCTAGGACCTATGGTAAAGCCAACGTAGGTGCCATTTATTGGTTGAGTTAAGGCCTGAGCTGAGGGCAACATGCTTAATAGTATTAAACTGAGTAATGCTTTGTTTCTCATAAGAACGTCCTTGTCTTAATTATTGTATCGGTAGGTTACCCCAAAATTAATCAAATGTGTTTGAAAGTTTTGATTAAAGGTATTTGAATGTTTAGTTCGAAAATATTGATAGCCAATGTCGGTTGATATGGATTCACTGAAATTATATGCCAAACCTGCATGGGCTTTATAAGCAAACATTCTGTCAGAACGATCGTAGCTTTGTGTGCTTGGTGATGTTGAATTGAGCGTGTTTATTATATGGGCATAACCAACACCTACACCAAGGTAGGGGGCTAATACGGTATTTAAATCTTCAAAATCATAATAGACATTTAATAAAAGGGAGGTTGCGCTTGTTTTACCTGTGACGGTGCTTTGCTTTGTACCAGCATAGCTAAAGGTATTTAACTTTGAATCGGTATAAGTCTCTTCAAACTCATAGCGAATAGGGCCACTTTTATAACCTAATTGGGCGCCAGCATCATAACCCCTTTTATATTCTGGATTGGAAAATAAATTGGTATTTACATTGCCACTGGTGGGATATGAAAATCCAGCAAAGGCGCGCACATAGGGGCCGCTAATTGGTGTTGCGGCATACGTTAATGAGTGCGCTAAAAGAAAGCAGTAAGGCAAAGTTTTTATTATTTTTTTTTTCATGAATGTCCAGGGAGTTTTAAATCACTTTAAATAGGGTATCGCGTTTTTTTTTATTTGCAAGAAAAATCAGAAGTTTACCGGCTTTTAAAATCATTAATGCTAAAGTCACCACGATTCCACCAATGATCTCCTTTGGGCAAATGTGCTTGATAAACCTTAATACCTGATAATACGACGGTGTTGGTTGGTGTTTCTTCAAGTTCAAATCGATGGCATACAAGCGGGGAGTCTGTGGATTGCAGTAGTAAATCTAATTTAGACATTAAACAAGCGCAAAGCATTTCAGTGGTTGGATCACCAGGCGTTATAACAATTCGCGCTAATTGTTCTGGTTCATTTTCTTTAAAATACGGGAGAAGGGGATCATCACTTCTTAATTGAAAACTGTGATCTAAATGATCATCAATGAAGGTATGCCATAAGGCTTTTGCACTGGCAAAGTCTGTCACCATATTATCTTTTTTATTAAGTGCAGGTGCATTTAAACAACCTAAGGAAATACGCACAAATTCATTGTGTCCATGAGGTATGGCGCATTTTTTAGAGTGACCTGAAAGTAGGCGGTGGGCCATGCTAAATCTTCGTTGAAATTGTAAAGTAAAGGTCATTTGAGTGTCGTTAATTAATTAAATAATATACAAGCATAACAGAATGTTAGGGCGTGTTGACAATTAGTTTTGGAGTGAAGGAGTCGGCTGGTTTTAGTGATATTGGTTTAAAAAAGCATTTAAAAGCGCAAGAATGGGTGAGAGTATTGAACGCCTAAGTTAAGTACATCTTAACTAACCGGCCGGCTCCCTTTTGAGTATTTTAAATGCTTTCTTAAACAGAGAGGACAAAGTCCTATTGGCTCAAGCGCTTTAAAATGAATTATCAACACGCGCTACGACGTCCCTTCATTATGAATGCGTCTATTTTTATATGTCAGCAAAATGCCATTTAAATTCATTTGAAATTAGTTCTAAAATAATACTTCCTCGAATGCTGTTGCCTTTACTGTTTACTCGAGGGCTAGCTACCACAATGGCGCCTTTTCTTGGCGAAACTGCAAAAATCAAGCCTGATACGCCACTTTTTGCAGGCATGCCAGTACGAACCATGTGCGTGCCAGATTCATTATATAAGCCGCAGGTTGCCATGATTGATAACGTGTATTTAACCGTTTTGCTAGAAATAACACGGTTACCTTTTATATCAACGCCATCATTTGCGAGTAAATAAGGTAATGCAATGTATTGTTCCGGGGTGCCTTCGTATGAACATAAGGTAAAATATAATTCTAATGTTTGTTCTACATTTTTAGCGATGTTGCCTTGGCTTTTAAGTAAATAAGCCAGTGAGCGGTTTCTGTCGCCAGTGCGTCGTTCGGATGTGAGTACTAAATTATTAATGGAAAGATCTTCGCCAAATAATTTTTTTGTCCAATTTTGTAGCCATGATAAGCGACTTTCGCATTGATCTTCGCCAGGAATGTGTGAGCATAACGTAATAGCCCCAGCATTTAGCATGGGATTTGAGGCTTTGGGACCAAATTGATCAAGCCTAGCAATGGAAGCAAAGTCATCGCCCGATGGTTCAACTTTCACCCAGGAAAATACTTCTTCTGGGCCATTTTCTTCTAATAAAGCAATGAGAGGGATGAGTTTGGATGTGCTTTGCAAGGTGATTTTAGGTGCAACCATGTTTGAAATAGTAACGGATTCACTATTAAGCGCTTGTACAGTAACACTTAGAAAATCATCCGGAATATTTGCAAGTTCAGGAATGTAGCTAGCTGTGTTACCTAGCGTATTTTTTTCAGCTAATGCCATCATGTTTTTTAATTGTTTCGTGGTAAACGTACTCATTCTCGTATATTACCTTTATCATGACTTTATACACGCTGTTAATGACGTGTATTGTTAGTGCTTCCGGGCATCGTATAGTAGACGTTTGAGTATAATAGGTCAATTAAAAAGCCGACATGTGTTTAATTATACTTCGCGCGGGCATAAGTTACGGGTTTGGACTTGTTGTTTTGTGTGTCATCCGTGTTTTTAATTTTGTCTTAGAATGACTGTACCCAATGGAAATGAATATGCGACTTTTTTAGTGCCGCGATCTTTGTGTGATTAATTGATATGAGTGAGGTTGATGTGGCAACACTTTACCGGACAAATAATTAATTAAATTTCATCATCTTTTCAAAGACCACTGGACAATAATAATCATTCGCCGAATGAGTCCTCTTTTGGTTATAAAATACCTCAATATATTCAAAGATTGTCTGTTTAGCTTCTTC
>CAWVYD010000196.1:0-3858 GCA_963934185.1 uncultured Legionellaceae bacterium
TAAATTTGCTGGCGCTCAATAAATGTACTAACCCACGGATAAAGGCGAAGAGCCGCAATTCATTGCGCAAAGATGTGCCTGCGCTTAAAAATAGCACGTTCTAGCGTATACAAAATATTTAAAGAAACGGAATAGTACTTTTAAAGCTCACAAAGCCTATTAAAGTTGCTTGTTAGTGGAAATTAAAGTACTATTGTTTATTTTGAAAACACAGAGATAATTTATGCATCCTTCGTCAGATACTCTTACTTCTAATGATTTCGATAAATTTATGTCTAATGTAGGTTCCAATCTAAATTCTTTTTTCCATGTATCGGAAATACTTGGCTGCATCTTCGGAAAGAATGTTCCCGGCGACCTGAGTGAAAACATAATGGAAGCATTTGAGGCAGCAGAAGAGCAAACAAAAGAAGTGCGTAAAAAAGTGACAGACACAACCACATTCATTCAAGAAACCGCATCTAATACGTCACAAGGACTAGCATTAACAATAACAACAAATGCCAAACTGATAAACACCCTAAGCGAAACAGAAAAAAACAATAAGTCAATAATACAAACAAGTACGTGCGCCATCTATAATTTGAAAGCAACTATTAATCAATTAGAAAGAGAAATTATAAAGCTAACAGAACAAATAAAACCTAAATATAGTAATGAACAAATTGATGACTTAATTGTCCGAGGTAAAGATATGGCAAATGCGTATCAAGAAATATCTCTTATGCTCAAAGACTCACAAGAAGAAACATTAGTGTGGAAAAGTAGATTCACTACACTGTTCACACATGTCAATGCAACTCAAAATTCATCAGAAAACAAGTTGAAAACAAAAAATCCTGATACAGATAAAAAAGAACTCAGTAACGATAGTTTTGATCTATAGGAATAAAAAAATGTGGTATTTATTAAAAGATTTTGGTGTTTATTTTTATTCATTAATGATTGCTTCAGATGTTAATGAAGTAAAAGAAAAGCTTCATCAACATTCAGTTTCTGCATCGATACTTCACAATCCTGCACTAACGTGGTATTCATTTTCAAAGCCTTTAAAAATAACAATATGGGGCTGTGCCACTATAATTCCATTGATTTTATCTGGTATATTCGTTGCACCCTTGATTGCTGTTTTTTTGATTATTCCTAGCTTAACAATCCTAACCTTTCTTGAGTATGAAGTGAGCCGTATAAAAAATGCTCTTGCGCACATAGAAACTTCTGACCAAATAAACGAGCAATTGACTACTAGAGCTGAAGAAGAGCAAGAGCTGATTCATACATTAGACGATATTTTAGAAACTGAAACCAATCATGAGCTAGCAAATTGCGAAGCCTGGGATATTGAGCAGGGTGGCGAAGTTTTGCGAAATACTGTTTTAGAAACACCTGCGGGACCTAAAAGCGAAACTATTGTACGAGTATCAGAAAGATTAAATGAAAAAGCAGATAATTTGATAACAACTGTAACCGAGTCAAACAAAGCAACTGAAACTTTTTTAGCTGAATTATCAACGATTAAAGCAGCATACGAGCCACGCTTACAAAAAAAAAGCGATGCTCAACAACCCAAAAAAAATAAAGTAGATTTAGTTAATGATGCAACAAAAAAAAATATCACTCCCCCTTCAGCTTTAACTGCTAATACTATATTAGTAAAAAATAATCCCACATTAAATCAAACATTAGTGACTCAAGGTGCCCAAGCGCCTACCGTAAATGCGGGTGACTTTAAATGGACTTTTCATGTGCGCTCCCTTTCTGATTTAGAAAATTTTTGCAAAGATAATCTTACAAAGCTTCTTTTTTTGTTTCAGAAAATTGAACAAAAAGGATTAAAAATAATTTGCAAAATTGAGACTCCCGTTGTTAAAGATGGATCAATAAAAACAATAGAATCTGATTTTTGCAACGCTGTATCTAAAACCACATCAAATGAAGATGAGCAACAAGCGCTTGATATTCAGAGCCTAGATAGCTCAAAAGCGAACAGTTGGAGACTAAGTTTTAATATTATCTCAAAAAAATCAGTTTCAACGCTCGAATGCGGGCATGCTCCAAAATCTAGGAATGCTATATTGCAAGCTGATAGCATTGGGTTAGATTCAAACGGTCAGACTTCTGTTTTGTCTTTAATTTTAAAGGACATACCTAGGATTGCAAATCCAGCAATACATCAATCGATACAAATTGATGAAAGTTCGGACGATGAATCGCTTGATGAAAGCTCCGATGATGAATCACTTCCCGAAGACTGCGACGATAAATCGATATCAGAACTTCTATCCGTCTTTTCATCAATATTAGAGAGCAAGCCTTTACCAGAAACAAGCAGTGCTCGTTCAGTCAGGCTTGCGGAAGAAGAGGCTGATTTTCAATCAAAAATGGCATCCCTAGGCTTCCTCTAACACCACTTTTAATCCACTGATAAATTAACTTTCTAAGGCGGTTTGTTTTTTCTTAAGCGTTAATATTTTTCGACCTGTCATAGCGTTAAGTGGTTCTTCTTTTTTAATCGGCTCTGCCTTAACCTCTTGTTGCTTTGCTAATATAGATTTCCGTTCCTGACGTTTCATTTTTATCTTTTCTTGTTTTTCCCTAATCTTATTAAAACGTTCGCTTCCATTTTTAGCCTCACTTTCTAAAACCTCGCCAGTAATGACGCCCATCAAGTCCACTCGCTTTGCACCAACCATAATTTTTTTAAGGTAGGTTGTTCGGCTGGTATGAAACCAAAGCGCCCTTCTAAGCCAAATCAATGCTGGCTTATCGGCCGCTTCAAAGGTTCGTATCTCATCAAAAATGCCCACCTTTAATGGCGCGCCAATACCTACCGATTCTGGAAAGACTGTCTTTAGCCAAATCATTGCTTTTGCTCTTTTTTCGAACCACTGCGGTGTCATACTAATTCCTTTTTATCAAAAATTTAGTCGTTCATTGGGTATTGGTTAAGTTTAAACCGTTTCCTATATCCCTTTATAGGCATGGTCTATCTCTGTTTCCCTTGCACAGCTAATAGGTTGTTCCCATACTTACCCCCAGATAATGGGGATAAAGCCTTAGTGAGAGATTTCACATCATGTTTGAGAGTTGTTGTTAGGTTGTTAGCAACCCGCCCCGCCCTTTTGGGGCCTATATTAAAGCTTGTGGATGATTATTATCAACAGGGGTTTATGCATAAAGTGGTTGCCATTCTTGTTCTTTGGCAAGTGCCCTTTCATCTAAAATAGTTTTAATCACTTGGTCGATGCCTAAAATTTCATTTTTAAACGCTTTGATTTTTTGGTTGTTATGTTCAAGTTGCATTGCTTTTTGTTCAGGTTCATTTGCAAATAATGCTTCAATGGCGTGGTTATCACTAATGCACGCATTAATGTCTTGAATCGTACTGCCGCGAGAGGCTTTAAGTGAGGAAAGTTCTGCTTCATCTCCCCATAACTCATTGGCTTTTTTAGACACCACATAGCCTATGCCTTGAGTGAAACTCTCCCTATTCTCATCAAAAATTTCCATGTTCATTACCGCCCTTCTCTCTGTTTCTTTTACTTGATCATGTTTTCTTAAGGCTTTTGTTTCTTTTGCTTTCATGGCTTGGCCAATGTCCCAGTGGTTATGAAAGCCACGTGGCCGCTGTAACCCTTCTCTAGAGCGAGCTATTTTCATTAAGGCATTTAGCTGGTGATCGAAGTTAAGGGCATTCTTGAGTTGATGTTTAGCGTTTAAGATGGAAAAAGATACCCAGGCTACAAATTCACTGATGTTTGAGATTGTTTTGCCGTGTTGTTTCTTGAGGTTGCAAGTAGCACTATTAGACGACAATTACCTTTACCGGTTGGCGTCAATTAACACTGCCGGTTTTTA
>CAWVYD010000197.1:0-3850 GCA_963934185.1 uncultured Legionellaceae bacterium
ACCGTTTCAATAACGGTAATTAATTTATTATATGCTTTTATTGATTAATTACAACCCCAGTGGGGTTTGTTGTCAACTCACCCGAAAATACGCTATCGAGGGGAGACTTAACTCTTTTTTAAAACCAGCGGTGATGTCTGTTTATAAAACAGCTGCATTAAAAAAGGTGGGAAGCGTTAATTATTACTTAAAAATTAATCAAGTAAAATTTATATTGTTGGTATTTCATTTAGAAACATCACACACTGTACGAAATCAATTTTCATATGGCCAACGGAAATGTCGCCTTTTCATTGCCGTTGGCTATGGCTCATCTAAGGAAAAATTCATGGCGAAGACCATAGGGCTCTCTTTGGTAAAAAACTTTCTAGGAAATACACCTGCCTGGTATAAGATGACTATCGTTATTTTTTTAGTCTTAAACCCCTTTTTACTGCTCATGTTAGGACCTTTCATTACCGGGTGGTTATTAATCGTTGAATTCATATTTACCTTAGCCATGGCTTTGAAATGTTACCCTTTGCAGTCTGGCGGCTTACTGGCAATCGAGGCCATCTTTCTTGGCCTTACCAGCTCTAATGCGGTTTATATGGAAGTGAGCGCTAATTTCTCGGTTATTTTATTGTTAATGTTTATGGTCGCTGGCATCTATTTCATGAAAGACTTATTGATGGTGACCTTTACTCGCATTTTATTAGGCGTAAAGAGCAAAGTATTATTAGCCGAAATGTTTATGACAGTTGCCGCCATATTATCCGCTTTTTTAGATGCGCTAACCGTTACTGCCGTTATTATCAGTGTGGGGGTTGGCTTTTACAGCGTGTTTCACAAAGTAGCGTCTGGCAAAGGCTTTCACCATCATGATCATGACCATGATCATGGCGATGATGCCGATGTTCATGAATTACACCATGACGATTTAGACACCTTTCGAAGTTTTTTACGTAGCTTGTTAATGCACGCTGCGATTGGTACCGCGCTTGGCGGGGTTTGCACGATAGTGGGTGAACCGCAAAACTTATTAATTGCGCATAAAGCAGGCTGGCAATTTATTGAGTTTTTCTTGCGTATGGCACCGGTTAGCATACCGGTTTTAATTTCTGGGCTGATGCTTTGCTACGTACTTGAAAAAATGGCTTGGTTTGGTTATGGCGGATTACTGCCTGACAATGTGCGAACCGTGTTATCCGATTTTGAAGCGGAAAAAGAAAAAAAGATGACGGGAAGGATGAAATCTGCTTTGCTTGTGCAAGCGATTGTAGGCGTTTGGTTAGTCATCGCCCTAGGGTTTCACATGGCGGAAGTCGGTATCATTGGTTTATCCGTTATCATTTTAATTACCGCATTTACCGGCATTATCGAAGAGCACTCCATTGGTAAGGCGTTTGAAGAAGCGCTGCCCTTTACTGCTCTTTTAGTGGTGTTTTTTGCGTTGGTTGCGGTGATTCACGATCAACATTTGTTCCAGCCACTCATTGATTTTGTGCTAAAAATACAAGGCAACAACCAAGTGGCAATGTTTTATTTAGCCAACGGCATATTATCCATGATAAGTGATAACGTTTTCGTTGCTACGGTGTACATTAATCAAGTCACTGCCGCGTTAAAAAGTGGCGTCATTAGTCGCGAGCAATTTGATTTAATTGCCGTTGCCATTAACACCGGTACGAATCTACCGAGTGTGGCAACGCCCAATGGACAGGCTGCCTTTCTGTTTTTATTAACCTCAGCCATTGCACCACTGGTTCGATTATCTTATGGCCGTATGGTATGGATGGCATTGCCCTATGCTATCGTTATGACGTTGGTTGGTTTGGTTTGCGTCACCTATTTTTTAGCCGATGCCACGGCAATGATGAGCGCTGCACACTTATTTTAACCAGCCAACACGCCCTAATGTTTTAACGACCCTTTATAGCTTCTTCTGTGCTACATTAGAACAACCACTGGTGTTTCAATACGTTCTCATTCTATAATCACATCATTTGAATAAAGAGGACTTCTTTTATGCCTACTGAAATAGAGGCGCGGTTATTTGCTGCGTTTAAAAATGATCTTGATCTAGCAATGTTGGCTGTTAATAAAGCGGATATGGAAAATCCCCTTTCAGCGGATTCTATTGAAGCAGGTAGGTTATTGGCCATTGCTTCTTTAAAAAACGATGAGTTACTTAAGTCTGACTTTTATGGCGCTCAGTCGAAGGAAGAAAGTATTGATGAATTGAGGCTTAATTTCAGTGGCGCTTATCAACGTCTTAGTAGAATAAAGATGGATCAAACGGAATACGCGATGAAAGTAAATGCGTTTTCAGAGGCGGTTAAGCGCGCTGCTCTGCCTCCTTTTAATCAAGCATTGGTGGATGCAGCCATGAATGTTTATCCACCACAGGTTGAACTGCTTAATTCAGATAATACACATGTGATTGTTGATGTATTAACGGAATCTTTATTAGCCATTGAAGCTCATAAGGCAGCTAATATTATTTCTTTAGCAACTCAAAATAAGGCTGATTTAGAGACAAGCCAACAAGCAATAAACGTTGCAGCCTCTGGCAAGTCTAGCCTTTTATCAGCCACACCAGACGCTTCACCATTGGGCACGTTAAGCCAAGCCATACAAGCAATCGCAGACAGATTACAAAGTGCATATACTGATGAGACTCACAAATGCAGCATCACAGCCAATGAGCAAGGTGGTTTTTCGTTTGAAGTTCATTCAGACGATAAACGTTTACTTTTTGGTAACGTAAAAGAAGATGGCTCAGGCGCTGTAACAGCGAGCAGTGATTATTGGGATGAGGCTAATGCTGCGGTGAACTTTGCAAATCATCTTGCTAATGAACTGGGCTGGGATGTGATTGATCTCTCAGACAATGACACGCTGTTGCCAAAGGCGCAAAGGGCGCTTGTCATTGCAGCCTTAAAAGCAATGGATAAGGACATTGTGATTAAGGTGGGTGGAACGGCGTTAGGCCCATTGGTAAGTCTTGATGATGAACGCGATGAAAACGAACGCGAGGCAGATGATGACGATGAGACTGAAGAAGTCATGGATGTTAAAAAGAGTCCTCTAGGCTTAATATCTGATAAAGAAGAGACTTTCGCATCAGAACGTGTTCTTGAAGAACCTTCAAAACGAATCACTGGTTTAGAATTAAACTCAGCAGAAGAGAAAAGTAAATTTATTGATGCGTTTAAAACTAAGATGATTGATAAATTAGCATCAAACTTAAGTGAGATTCATTCTAACGCAGGGGCGTTTGGTGCGACGGGTCCCACACACAAACTCTCCGAAACCATGATTCTTGCTTCCTTTTTGCGGGCTGTCAAGCCCGTGCTAAAGGACATGACCAAGGATGATTCAGCCATTTTGCCAACACATCAACTGAGTCAAGACGATATCGAAGAGGTGAAAAAAGCAGTTGCAGAGTCTTTTGCGAAAACGCCTATTGATTACTGCGCAACAAGCATTATGAAGGTGAACGCCGGCCATGTGTCACAAGCGCTAAACACTTTGATAAAAACAATGTTAGAACCGTTGCATCAAGCAGAGCCTTCAAGCATTAGTGAGGCAGCGTACTGATATTTATGCGTGATTACTCCACTATTCCTTCGTTATAGAATGGCCCATATTTTATAAGCTATGCTTATTGAGGCGTAAGCAAGCTTAGCGATGCCTCACTCATATACCCAAACAAAAATCTAGGCACTAAACAAGTCGCATCTTCATTTCCATTGGGTATATAGCGAGTTCAATTTAGAATGACTGACTTTTAACGTCATATTTTTAATATTAGCATTGTTAAAAGTCAATCATTTATACATATAAACATCACTTATTTTGCCTCGCT
>CAWVYD010000198.1:0-3678 GCA_963934185.1 uncultured Legionellaceae bacterium
ATTTGCGTTAGAATCAACCTAATCTATAGGCTCATCTTGCATTGGACAAGAGTTGCTCTTGACTTAACGAGCTGAGCCTAATAAGATGTTTATCGAAATTGTTCTGTGCACACCATAGTAGTCACAGCTTTAGAATGCTTTAGTCTCAGGCTAATTTTTTTTAACTTGAGGAAATGTTTGTCATGCAACAACACGCTTTTACCTTCGATGATATCTTATTAGTTCCTGCTTATAATCACTTTGAATCCCGCCGTTTGGTTGAAACAAAAATGACCGATAAAACCGGAAAATTAAGCATTGAATTACCCGTGATCAGTTCAAACATGGACACTGTCACCGGTCATGAAATGGCTAATTTTATGGGTAGCAAAGGCGGCATGGGTGCCTTGCACCGTTTTATGTCCATTGATGAAAACATTGAGGAATTTAAAAAAAGCCCGGCAACAACGTTTGTGTCAGTCGGTTGTTCAGAGGCTGAGCTTGAGCGAGCCGAAGCCCTAAGGGATGCAGGTGCTAACTACTTTTGTATTGATGTGGCACATGGCCATGCTAAATACGTCGGTAAAACACTTAAAAAGTTACGTACTTTATTAATAAATGGCTGCATTATGGCTGGAAATGTTGCGACTTATGCAGGCGCTGATTATTTAGCGTCTTGCGGAGCGGATATTATTAAAGCAGGTATTGGCGGTGGCTCTGTTTGTTCAACGCGTATTAAAACCGGTTACGGTATTCCCATGCTTACGTGTATTTCTGATTGCGCTCGTATTGATCGCTCAATCGTTGCTGATGGCGGCATTCGCACCGCAGGTGACATTGTTAAAGCACTGGCCTTTGGCGCAGACTTTGTCATGATTGGCGGAATTTTAGCAGGCACGGCTCCCACACCAGGCAAAATCATCACCAAAGCCGATGGTTCTAAAATAAAGCAATACCGCGGTATGGCATCTCGTGAAGCTCAAGAAGACTTTATGGGCGGTATGCCTGAGTGGAAAACAGCAGAAGGCGTAGCAACAGAAGTAGCGTATCGTGATGATCATGAACTGATTCTAAATGACATCATCGGTGGCCTTCGCTCTGGCTTAACCTATGCTGGTGCAGAAAATATAACAACGTTACAGCGTAAGCTTGATTATATGATAGTTACCAATGCGTCTCGCATTGAGTCTTTGCCCCATAAAACGTTATAAAATATTTATACCCAACGAAAATGAGTAACGTCACCACTAAATTATGGCCACACATCAAGCTTCTTTGATACAATGTTTTTTTTGTATTGTGAAAGGTTGTGTATGTGCGGAATTGTTGGTGGCGTAACAGATAGAGACATTGCTCCAATATTAATTGAAGGCTTAAGGCGTTTGGAATATCGGGGCTATGACTCGGCAGGTTTAGCCATCATTTCACCAGCGAACGTTCTACAACGATTACGTGCTTTAGGAAAAGTGTCTGAGCTCGCTCAAATTGAACGAAAAGAAAATTTTCATGGCAGCACTGGCATTGCTCACACTCGTTGGGCTACTCATGGTATTCCCTCAGAAGCGAATGCACACCCACATACATCAAGCGATGAAATTGCTGTGGTTCATAATGGGATAATTGAAAATCATCAAACGCTTCGAGATCGATTAATCGAACATGGCTATGGGTTTTATTCTCAAACTGATTCAGAAGTATGTGCTCACCTTATTCATTTTTTCTACAAAAAAAACAGTAATTTTCTTAAAGCTGTTCAATTAGCCGTTGCTGAAATGAAAGGCGCGTTTGCTTTAGGCATCATTCATCATAATGATCCCTCAACCTTAATTGCGATAAGACGAGGCAGCCCTTTAGTGATTGGTTTGTCTGATACTGGAAATTTTATTGCCTCCGATCCCTTAGCCTTACAAAATGTTATTCAAAAAGTGATTTATCTTGAAGAAAATGACCTTGCGTTAGTAAAAGAGAATAAGGTAACGATATTAAATGGTGAGGGCATTGAACAAAGTCGAGCCATTGAGCCATTCATATTCTCCAGCCAGCAGGTCACCAAAGGCGACTATCGCCATTTTATGCAAAAAGAAATCTTTGAGCAGCCTTATGCAATGGCGGAGACCTTACAAAGCCGGTTAACGGAAGATGGTGTTTTTGCTGAAATTTTTGGCGATAAAGCGCCTGATATTTTTGCTAAAACTAAGCACGTTCACATTGTTGCTTGTGGCACCAGTTATCATGCGGGTTTAGTTGCAAAGTATTGGATTGAATCACTGTGCCACTTGCCATGCTCTGTTGAAGTGGCAAGCGAGTATCGCTATCGCCATGTGGTCGTACCAGAAAACACACTGTTTGTAACCGTCTCCCAATCAGGTGAAACGGCGGATACCTTAGCGGCACTTCGAAAAGCGAAATCAAATAATTACCTGGCTACGTTAGGCATTTGTAATGTTCCCACCAGCACCTTGGTTCGTGAAACAGAGCTTATTTTTTTAACGCGAGCAGGCGTTGAAATTGGCGTGGCGTCAACCAAAGCGTTTACGACTCAATTATGTGCCTTTATTTTACTAGCGATGAGCCTTGGTATGCACGATGATGCTCAAGCCAAAAGCATCGCCAAAGCCTTATTGCACATGCCGAGTTTGGCTGAGCAAATATTATTGCTCGATGGCAAAATTAAAGAGATTGCCATGGACTTTGTTGAAAAAGATCATGCGCTTTTTTTAGGCCGAGGTGTGCAATACCCTGTGGCATTAGAAGGTGCATTGAAATTAAAAGAAATTTCCTACATTCACGCAGAAGCCTACCCTGCTGGAGAATTAAAACACGGCCCCTTGGCATTGGTGGATTCAGACATGCCTGTCATTGCGGTTGCGCCTAATGACGAGCTGCTTGATAAGTTAAAATCTAATTTAGAAGAAGTTAAAGCAAGGGGGGGCGAGCTGTATGTATTTGCTGATAATGCGGCCAAACTCATTAATCAGCCAGGCATTCACGTAATCGAAATTCCAAGCGTACCCATTGAAATTGCGCCCATTGTCTACACCATTCCTTTACAGTTATTGGCTTACCACGTCGCGGTTTTAAAAGGCACGGATGTCGATCAACCTCGAAACTTAGCCAAATCTGTGACCGTTGAATAACGCTGATATTTTTTTCAGCATCGTATTTCTTCCCAACAATTCCCGCTAGCTAAATTGCTGTTGATCATGAAGAAGACACAACCGTCAAAGAAACCAAGGAATCTGAGAAAGACATAGGGCCTATTCGCGGGCCCTCAATTCGTTAAAAAATAATATTCTTAAGCGTGTTGACTGTATTGCGTATACGTTTGTAGTTGTATGTGTAATATATCCGGTGTATTTATATGTAATAGTTTATGATTAAATCATATAAAAAACATATGAAAGATAAATGTCTAACAATTATCGTGTCGTCTTTGACGTGTTATGATTCTAAATCTGATGAAACTTTATCGAGAAGTATTCTCTAAGATGGTTCTATTGATATACCAACGGATATTTTTAGCTTTGGTTTTTCTCACGAAGAACAAATTAAACTTATTAAATCCAGTCAAAATGAACTCTTAAACGAGCAATCATCATTGCTCAGCAATGCAACTGATTCTTGCCTGCATTGTCCTGAAATAAAAGGGGCTATGCAGAATTGAGTGGAAAGTTGAAATTTAGTTTCCCGCACAAAAAA
>CAWVYD010000199.1:0-3670 GCA_963934185.1 uncultured Legionellaceae bacterium
GTATAAATTTGAGTGGTTTCTAATTTAATATGCCCTAGCATGGCTTGAATGTATCGGATATTGGCGCCGTGTTCGAGCATTAAAGTGGCCATAGTATGGCGAAATAAATGGCAACTTCCCTGCTTGTTCACGTCTGATTTTTGTATGGTTTTGGTAACTAATGCCGTTAAACCATCACCACTTATCGTCTGCCCGGTTAAGCTTAAAAAAACAATGCCTTCATCACTGTTTGTCACTAAATTGGGCCTGGCCTCTTCAAAATATTTTTCAATCCATAATAAAGCCCGTTCACCAATGGGGATCATTCGATCTGTTTTACCTTTGCCTTGGCGGATCATAATCGTGCCTCGGTCCACATCAAGATCCTGTATTTTCAAATTAATTAACTCTGTTCGACGAATGCCTGTGCTGTAAAAAACTTCTAAAATGGCGCGGTTTCTAAGTCCGATGGCAGTATTAATATCAGGCGTATTAATAACGATTTCAGCCTCGCTGGCGGTTAAAATGGCCTTTGGTAATCGCTTTTCTAACTTAGGTAATTCAATGTCTGCAGCAGGGTTAAATAAAATATAATTATGTTTTGAGAGCCATTTAAACCAAGAACGAATAGCAATTAAGCGGTTATATTGGCTTCTAAAACTCATCGGGCCACCGTCTTTTTTTCGATATAAATACAAATGACGCTGATAACGTTCAAGCATTAACTTGGTGATTTCTGTTGGTCTATTTAAACCGCGCTGTCCCGACCAATCCAAAAAAAAACATAAAAACAACTCGCGAGCATCACACGTGGACTCAGCGTAATTTTGAACTTTTAGGAACAATAAGTAATCTTGCATTAACTGATACATGCCAATGGGATCGTTTAAATTAATGATATGTGGAAACTGCTCAAGTAAGTTTTTGCTCATAATGCCAAGCCTTCAAAACTACGATGCGATGACGGGTTATTTATATAAGACGTGCCATATTGGCTGTTTGGGTCGTTATTTTCATTTAACACGCTATTTATCGTGTTTTGAGCATTTTTATGGGTGCTACCTTGGGGCAGCTTGGGGGCTACTTAAGGGCTCCAACTCCGTTTTTAGGGGCTCCTTGTTTGCGTCATGCCTTAATAAAGCCACGTCAATTAACCCCATTAAAAAAGGTTTGCCCGTATCGCCTTCGCCTTGATACAACAGCTCATATTCGTAACTTTGACCACGCTGGCCGCGGTGGATTAACACGTATTCCATTTCTTCCAAACGGTGCATATGCTTTTTAACTTGAAAGTCCGTCCAGCCACTTAAATTGCGAACATCATGCCAGCTAAAACGATAATCATGTAATTTCATATCAACGGTGTCGCAATGCGCGCGGGCATGTTTTTCAATGAGGCTTAATAATGTGCGCGTTTGTGGTGGCAGTTCATCCAAGCTTCGGCCAAGCACTTCATGCGCTAATTGATTCGCTACCTTAATGTCCTCAATGGTTACCTCGATGTATTCAATCACTTCATCATCAACGGTTTCTCGCTTGAGCGGCCTTTGATACTGGTGCAACAAGGTGATCACATCGATTAAACTTAAGTACTTTTCATGATCGCGACGGGTGCGTGTTTTATCATCCAAAAACGTTAATTCATCCGCATAAGGATTCATGATAGCCAGTGGACGCAACAGACGCTGCGCGTCTTGGTGTCGCTTAATGATTTCATTCTTTCCTTTAGCCGCTTTTAAACCAGCGAGCGTTCTTCGACTGCGTTGCTGCGTATGAATGGCCTGCGTTTGCGCTCTGGATTCATCGACAGACAAGACCAGGCAACGGTTCATCAGCTCTTCATCAATATCAATGGCAGTCGTGGTTGAAAAGAGCATTACCGGCCCTTCGACTCGATATTCCTGCGTTTCAAGGTTACCCGTCGTGGCATTTTTACCGGTTGAAGCAATGCTAACCTCACCTTCACTTTGCAGTAACTTTAAGGCGTAACTGGTATTTTCGGCGCCCTCTTCTTCTGCAATGGCCAGTATTTTGTGTTTTAAATCTTGCTCACCCATATAAAATAACGATTGCCCTGTCATGGCTGAGTATTGGATGCGTTCCTCGATGGGCATGAACGATAAAATGGCATTCATCAAGGCAGATTTACCCGCAGCCGATGAGCTTTGCACCATTACCGCCAAGGGGCGTTCAAGCTTTCTTGAACTGGCAGCCAAATAGCCAATTAATTTATTGGTTGCTTCACCAACGACACCGCAACGATTAAAATCCGCCAACACATCATCAAGCAACGTTGGAGACTTCAGCAGTTTTAAGGCGTCATTGATTTCTAAATCCGTCATGACTTTTTTGCTGGCTTTCTTTTCCAGCGTGCCTTTAATCAGCTCATCTTGCCGCGCTTCCAGTTGTAATAATATTTTACCTAAATCGCGTTTAATGACCTCATCACTGACTAAAAGCTCGCTTGAGGCTTGTTTTATATAGCTTTGTCGATGTTTAGCGCTGTAAATATCAAGCGTGTCCACATGAAATAAATCGCCTTCACGCACCAATAAGTTCACTTTTAATAATTCATAACTAAGGTTTTTGCTTAATCCTCGCGCGCGGTAGTGACGACCTTCAAACGTTAGCATCACTTCATCAACGTTAATCGGATTAAGCTTGCTGACTTTTGCAGGACTGGCAGCTAAAACAGAGCATGTTGGCGTCTCTAACGGCGCATTATTGGTGGCTGCTGGTTCCACGACTTCGTCATAGATGCTGCTTGCTTTAAGATGAATGTCATCGCTGGGACCGTTATGACTGCAGCGCGTGCCAGATAGCCACTGGGCTTTTCTTATCGCTAAACCTAAGCTTTTATCTGCCGGTGTAACTTGCTTTGCGTATTCGTTTGCATCCATGCCTTTAGGAAATAAAATGCGATACGCATCAATGTTGTTATCGCTTAAAATGCTCGTTAGCTTCTCGGTGGCGGTTTTGCCAGCGTCATCACGGTCATAAGCAATCAACACTTTTTCAATGCCATGCTTAATCAATGACGCTAAAATCTCATCCGTAAAACCCGACGTGCCGTAGCTTGCGGTCACATTTTTAAAGCCAGCGCACCAAAACGTCATCGCATCAATGAGCGATTCACACAAAATAACGTCTTGTCCGTCTTTAACCCTGCTTCATTCCATACGCCCAAATGAGGGCCCGGCAAATACGTATGCATGGCGGTGCCTTTACGCAGGCGTTTGCCTAAGACCTTACGGCCGTACACTTCCAAAACCTCACCGTCCAAGGAAAACACCGGCACCACCAAAGAACCATTAAAATGCTCATGGCCTGTTGCTCTTAAAAGGCCAATGTCCAACAACTTGTTACGCAGCGCAGCCCCTTCCGCCCGGTTCTTATTGGGTAAGCGGTAGGCTAAGGTGCGATTCAAGTAACCAAGGCGAAAGTGCTCAATCAACGCTGCGTTATTTAAACCCCGAAGCGCTAAATACTCGAGCGCTTCGGGAGACTCTTTAAGCACTTGATGATAATAATTCAACACTTGCTTTAACGCGGTTTGATTGTCCGCATCGGCAGATAAAGGCGATTCTAGCTTTTGCGTGGTGCCATATTTAATGAGTTTTGGCGCCGAATCATCCCTTTTAGCAGCTAAAAGAGGGTAATTATTTTTTAATAACTCAACCGCATATCTAAA
>CAWVYD010000200.1:0-3644 GCA_963934185.1 uncultured Legionellaceae bacterium
TTACATTAAAACAATTATATAGCTAGGTGTTGCACTTCACTTGTGAAAAGGCGGTTATTAAAAAAAATATCATTGGTTAAACTAATAAATGAATTTAACCAGTAACTGCCAACCGCACTTGCAATAAGACAGGCAAAAAAGGTATTGGCAACAGAGGCTAAAAGGGGAAGCTGTGCAATACAGATAACCATTGAAGGATAAACGGCGCAGCAAATTAAAAAAACCAAGGCCATACTCAACCGAAAGGCATTATTTTTAACAAGCAATTGAATGGGTCGTATAATAAATAAATAAGGAAGAATTAATCCGTAAAAAAGCACGTATCGAGCCTTGTTATATAACCAACTATTATTAGCTTTACGAGCCGGAGAATCATTTTCAATTTCCATATCGGAATGCATTATAGTTGCCTTATCGCATGCCGGAGCATTGCGTGCATGAGCAAACAAATGGCACAAAGGTGATTCGAATACTGGTTCCTGAAGCACGTTTGTATGCGTTAATACAAATACTCTTTTAAACGTACCTAACTTACTAACAGGATCGCCTTGCGGGCGTTGTATTATTACAATGGGTTGGTCTTTTTTTGGCGTTTGTTGCCAGGCACCAAATAAAGGATGATCTGTCTTGTAGTCATTGGACATGCCCGGGGGTACCAAGCAGATGGCTTTTAATATTTTATTTGGCCGATGCATGGCGGTAAGGTAGGCAAGTGAGCCACCAAGGCTTTGTCCGCACGTTAAGACTTTACTTGGTGCTTCATCTAACCATGAATTAATGGCGTCTTTCTGCCATTCGAAAAAAATTTCGCCGGGTGTTTTATTTGGCCAAATATCAGCAAGGATTTGAGGCATGATCCCCTGAGCGGTTGACCAGCCAGTTCCTCGATGAATTAACAATCTTGGAAGGGTGTCATTATCTTTTGCCGTTAATCCATAGGAAAAGAGGCGGTCGTCTTCTTGCGTAAAGTAAGACCAAAAGCCTTTTGTAGGGCTAAGTTCAATAGGGTTAATATTAAATTCATAAGCCGCCCAAACGCCATCTACGCATTGCGGTATAAAGAGCGTTTCACAGGGCGTTGGGTTAAACATGACGTATATTGAAAGCATATTATGGAGACATAATTCAACTTTTTCGCGTTGAGCATCATTGGTTAGTGGCGTTAATCTTAATGTGTTTTGTAAGCGAAATAAGCTTTCCTGCACTTCGAGTCGGGCAGCTTTTAAAAAGAAAGGATCCCTGTCTTTTAATAAAGCGCGGTAAAAAATGGGTAACGTATGTTGGCAATGACTTAATTTTTGAAGAATATCATTGTCAAAAATGCGTTTAGGTAACGTGTTATTATTCCATGGTTGCCACAATAATTTTAGAATCATTTGTGCCCCATTACGCAAAAAATCCTCGCCTCTTAAGTCATTAAGTGAAAGCTCAGAATCTGTTTCTGGAAATAAATTTAGAGGGAAATTCTCTGAATTAGTCATAGGTTAACTCTTAAAACACAACGTAATGACTTCATATTGTATTTCATGGCCAAACATAAGTCAATCAAGGATCATTTATAATGATTCTTACTTGATCTTAACCTAGCTAAGGTTTTAGGATGGTACGATTTTTATTACAAGGAGTTCAAATGAGGTTATACCCCAATATTAAAAAAAGCTTACTGTCTTTAGCTGTGATCTGCGTTTCTAGCACTGCCATGGCAGGTGATGTCAGATTAGTTATGCCGCCATGTCTTGAAAAGTCTCTTAGTATGATTAAGCACGACGTACTTAGTTCATCAGCCAATTTACTGTTAGTGGCATTAGATGATAAAAAATTGGAACAAGTAGCCATTCAAGCGCATATTACAAAGTGTGGTGGTTTCATGAATGTGTCGGATCGAATGGATGCAAAGAATAATTCAAATGCATTTTTAAAAAAATTCACACCTGTTTTATTAAAAGACTCACCAATAAAAAAGCGCAAAATAACTCACGAATCAAAAGTGAAAGATTTATTAGCAAAGGTTGAAGCGAAAAACATTTGGCATACATTAGAAGGGTTAACGCATTTTGATGATCGTTATTCTCGTGGCGATAATGGTCGTAAGGCAGCGCTTTGGATACAAGAGCAATTTACTTCAATGGTTAGTGATGCCAAACGCGACGATGTTAAAACCTATTTTGTCGAAACAGGTGGCTCATACAAACAACCATCGTTAGTCACCGTGATGGGTGAATCGTTGCCAGGTGATGCCATAGTTATTGGCGCACATATGGATACCTTAAGTTATATGAAACCAGGCGCTGATGATGATGGTAGTGGCTCATCAAGTTTAATGGAAACAGCGCGGGTGCTTTTAAATTCAGAAAAGTTAAATGTGCCTATCTACTTTATTTGGTATTCAGCCGAAGAAATGGGTTTGGTTGGTTCACAAAGAGTTGTAAAGCATTTTGTCAAAGAAGGCATCAAGGTAAAATCTGTTTTACAATTTGATATGACGGGCTATCGACGAAATGATTCAGATAAAATGTGGATGATAGGCGATCACATCAATCAACCTTTGTCACAATTTGTTGACTCATTAATTCATAAATACATTGGCGTAGACGTAGGTTGGTCAAATTGCGGTTATGCATGCAGCGATCATGCGTCATGGACACAAGCAGGCTATGCCTCAGCGTTCCCAGTGGAATCACGCTTTGGTGAAGAAAATCCTTACATTCATACGGGTAACGATACAATGGCTCACGTTAGCCTGGAACACATGTCTAACTTTTCAAAATTAGGTGTGGCTTTTGTGATAGAAGAGGCAAGCTAGAATGATACTTCGCGGGCATAAATTGTGGTTTTGAACGACGTTATTTTTGGAGTCATGCGTGTTTTTAATTGAAGGCAGAGTCTCTCTACGCGGAAAATTAAATTAATTTTCCGCGTAGGTATGATGATAAATTTTTATTTTTTAACCGTACCAGACTTTTTAACATTGTTTTTTTGTTTTTCAGGGCAGGTTATTAATTTGACAAGTTCACCTTTTTCGTTAAGTGATTTTAGTTTTACCGGAAATTTCCATAATCGATAGAGATGCTTTAAAACTTCATCTGCATCATTACCGAGTGGGCGGCGATTATGTTGTAGGTGGTGTAACGTTAAGGAGCGGTCGCCTTCAACATTTACTTCATATACTTGAAGATCTGGATCTAGATAGCCTAAATTATACTGTTGAGATAACGATTCTCGAATGCTTCGATAACCCGGTTCATTGTGTATGTTTGATATTAAAATTTCACTCATTTTATCGTCATCGTGAATGTGAAAAAGTTTTAACTCTCGCATCATGGTTGGTGATAAATATTGTGAAATATAACTTTCATCTTTAAAGTTACGCATGGAGTAATCTAAGCTGGTTTGCCAATGGGTGTTCGCTAAGTCAGGAAACCATTGTTTATCTTCATCACTAGGGTTTTCACAAATTCGTTTAATGTCTTGCATCATACCGTAACCAAGTGCGTATGGATTTATGCCTGAATAGTGTGGGCTATTAAACGCCGGCTGATAAACAACATTTGTGTGGCTTTGCAAAATTTCAAGCATGAACTCATCAGTGACTAAGCCATCATCATATAATGCATTTAAAAGTGTGTGATGCCAAAAGCATGCCC
>CAWVYD010000201.1:0-3644 GCA_963934185.1 uncultured Legionellaceae bacterium
GGGCTTACCTCTTAATTACCAATATAGCTCAATTGAGACTTACAACGCCCTAGGCTACCCAAAAAAATGACTATTTTATTTAAAAACTTTATTGAGTAATTGAGCTAAATGAAGGCCTGCGTTTCTTAATTGTTGCTTGCTGATGCGTTGTACTTTATTTCGGTAACTTGACTTAATAGGGATGCTGCTTGCCTGTTGGTAAGCATGTTGCTTAGCTAAGTTAAAAGACTCATTAACCCATGTGTTTAATGCATCATTGACTGGTGCTTTTAGTTCATCTGCTTTGGCAGGTGATTTTTTTAAAAGAGACTTAAGTAAGCCCTCTCCGCTGTAAACTTTCTTTTTTTTATAAGCCAATAATCCACCGCCCAAATCCCAATAACGATGCAAATTTTTATAATGAGAGCGCAGTGAGTATTTAAGGCCATTCATATCACCTTTAGGAAAACGATGATCGAACTTAGTGGCTACGTGTAAAGGTTGATGCAAATCGCCTACTAAATGAATGAGCATGCGCAACGCCCATGCCTTTTGATACTCAGAACGTTTAAGAGACGTTAACGTTGCTGCTTGCGCTTTTGACGCCGTTAACACATTAGGCACTGGTACAAACGGTGCATGGAAACTAGAGGAGGTAATGGGTAACCGAAGGTAATGCCACCGACTGTAGGTTTTTATTTTTTGTCGCCTAATGTCATCAGCCCAAGTCGACGACTTAATAAAAAAATTCTCTCCCCTAGTTTTGCTTAAATGACTTAATAACTTATCGACTCGCTTTCTTACAACAGGCGTTAACTGTTTATAAGCAATGCTAGCGATGATCACATGCCCTTGTTTGGCCCACGAAAAACTTTGACCGGACCAAACAAGTAATAATAAACCAAGACAGGCCAATCCCTTTGATTTTTTTAAAAGGCTACCCATGTGCATATTATAAGAACGGTGACCAAGTAGGTTCTTGCATGTCGCCTTGTGCTAATGGCAATTTAAAATTAACGTTTGAATCAAGGCTGGCAATTTTCAAAATGCCTTTATTCCCTTGTTTAGATGCATACACCACCATTTCACCGTTAGGTGATAACGAAGGAGATTCATCATATTTAGAAAAAGTAAGTGGTGTTACTAAGCCTGTCGCTAAGTTATGAACAGCAATGGCAAATGAGGCGCTACCTCTGTGCAATAAAACCATCGCTTTTTGCGAGGGGGTGTATGAAGCGCTAGCGTTATAGTTACCTGCGTAAGTTAAACGCGTTATTTTTTTTGTCACCAAATTTAATTTATAAATTTGCGGGCTTCCACCTCGATTTGACGTGAAAATTAATTCACGACCATTATTTAAAAAACTTGGTTCCGTATTAATGCTGCTACCGGTGGTTATCTGAACCCATTTACCCTCTGACATTGTATGTAAATAAATGTTTGGGCTACCACTTTTTGATAAAACAATGGCTAACTGTTTGCCGTTTGGCGACCACGTCGGCGCGCCATTAATACCGGGGAAACTGCTGATTAAGCTACGTTTACCATCACTTACGTTCACCACATACACTTCAGATTTTTTATTTTCAAATGACACATAAGTAATTTGTTTTGCGTTAGGAGACCAAGAAGGAGACATAATCGGCTGTCTGCTACGTAATAATGTTTTAGGATCGCTGCCATCATAATCTGACACATCGAGTCGATAGTTTGGCTTCGATGGGTCGCTTCGGTCCACCACAATGTAGGCCAACCGTGTTGAAAAAATGCCTTTGCGACCGGTCAGTTGCTGATAAAGTAAATCGCTGATGTGATGTGCTAAGGAACGAAGGTGCGTGGCTGGGATTTTATATTCGCGGCTAAGCATGATATGGGCTTTGCTGATGGGATCAAGCAATTGAAAATGAACGGATAGTTCATCCTGCTTAGGCTGAATACTACCAACAATTAAATTATTTGCGCCAATCGATTTCCAGTAACTAACGTCTGTACTTAAGGAGTCATGAGGTTGATGCGACTCATTAAAGGCTAATAAATTAAAGACACCGCTAAGCTTTAAATCCGTTTTAATTATCTTAGAAAATTCATTTTCATGATCATTAGCAAACGGCACTAAGGCAATGGGTAGTGCTTTACTTTGACCTTGCGTTAATTCAAGATCCACAGCAAACGCATTCGACCATGCTGAAAAAAGAGCAAAGCCACAAACAATAATTTTTTGATACATAACATTTCCTAATTAAATGGTTTCTGGTTTGACCGTTAAACTAACCACTTTGAATACTTCAAACGCTTCTGGCATTGAAGGTACAGGCAACGGCGACGCATTGTAGATGGCCGTTTGTGCTGATCGATCTAATACCGGATCGCCACTGCTTCTAAGTAACGTAACACTTTGCACTACGCCTGAAGGGACTAATTTTATTTCAAAACGACATGATAACGACCGATCAGCACTGGGTGGTAAAATCCAATTTTGACTGATGGCATTAATCAGCAACGCTTTGTAACGATTCACTTGTGCATTGACTAGCTGTTGTTTATCTTCACGTTGCTTTGCCTCTGCTTCCGATTTTGCCTTCACTAACGCTAACCGTTTTTCTTCTTCTTTTTGTTTTACTAAAGCTAAACGTTTTGCTTCCTCTTTTTCCAATGTTTGTTGACGTAATGTGTCTTGCATCCGTTGTTGTTTTTCTTCAGCCAGTTTTTTATTTAATGCTTTACGCTTTTTTTGACTGTTTACTAAACGCTTATTTTCACTTAGCCTTGCTTTTTTAAGCGCCAATAATTTTTTACGCTGACGACTTAACGTTCTCTTTTGTGCCTTAGCTATTTTTTTCCTTTCACTTTTCAATTGTTCAAGTGCTTTTTCTTCTTTCACTCGCTCCGCTTTAGCGTGTAATACTTTTAGATTAAGTTCGTCTTGACGTGCTTGCTCTTGTATTTTTTTCTGAATTTTTTGTGTTTGAATACGCTTAATTTCTTTATCAATTTGCAATGAATCAATCGCCGTAGTTTTTATTATCTCTTGTTTTTTAAGTGACTTATTTTTTTTAGTAACGTAAGTTTTGGCTGAATGCTGGGCGGGAGAAACCAACAATAAAACAACAAGTAGACCATGCAATAATAACGATAAGCCAATGGCTTTTTGGTAAAATTTCATGATTTACTCACCTCATCACTTGGCGGCTGTGTCATAAGACCAATATTAACAATGCCCGCATTTTTAAGCACTGCCATCAACTGAATCACTTGGCCGTACTCAACGCGCTCATCCCCTCGAACTAAAATTTGTTTTTGCTTTTGTTCTTGAGCCGCCATTTTTATTTCCGCGAGCACGCGAATTAAAAGGTTATTTAAGGTTAACGTTTGCGACTGCTGATTTTCATCGTTTAAAAAATACTGCCCTTGCTTATCAATCGTAATGATCACAGGTAAACTGTCTTCACTGTTAATTGATGACGTACTGGCAACCGGTAATTCAACTTTAACGCCTTGGGTTAACATAGGCGCTGTGATCATAAAAATAACCAGTAAAACCAACATTACATCGATGTATGGCACCACATTAATGTCAGCTAAAGGCTTACGTTTTATTCGTCTCATGACTTATTGACTCTTTCGAAGTAATAGATTTGAAAACTCATCTTGAAACACATCAAATT
>CAWVYD010000202.1:0-3623 GCA_963934185.1 uncultured Legionellaceae bacterium
ATTATACGCATTGAAGCCAAGGCAAATTACATTAAAACAACCTATCCTAGCACCATTTATGCAACAAGCTCAGCCTTACTCTTGGCTAAGCAAGCAACGGATCATAAAAAATATCAAGCGGCTAATTTACAATTAAAATGGGTCATTGATAATGCAACGTCTAAGAGTTTTAAGCAGATAGCCAGGCTTCGTATGTCACGAATTTATTTGTATCAAAAACAGTATGCTCAGGCGCTAAAAACCCTCGACAGTGTTGATGAAGCGTTGTTTTCATCCATTATTCACGAAGTGAAAGGTGATATCTATTTCGCGCAAGGGAAAACAACAGATGCCAATCAACAATATAAATTGGCGCTGGCTGACTTACCTAACGCTTCATTGGCATCGAAACAATTGAAAATGAAATTAACGAGCGCAGAGGGTTAAATAATACAATGAATAAAATATTGTTAGGTGCAATGTGCGTGTTTGTTTTAAATGCGTGTAGTACCGTTGATGACTATATGTTAGGGCCTGATAATACGCCTAAACCTACCGTACTTAAAAAAATAGCGTCTCCAAAAACATCAATGAACAAACGCTGGGGTGAGAATACGTCTCCTAAAGCAACAAAGTCAGGCGCGTTTTATAACTTAATACCAGTGATTAAAGGGCGTGTTATTTACAGTGCTAATTCGAATGGTTTTGTTCAAGCGCGTTTAAAATCAAGTGGTAAACTGCTTTGGAGTACAGACATCAAAGCCAGTATAGAAAGTGGGCCTAAACTAAATAGTGACTTCTTAGTTGTCGGTTCACAGGCACACGTGGTTGCCTTGTCAGCTAAAAAGGGCACGATTTTATGGCGTAGTGAAGTGTCTAATCAATTATTAGCGGCGCCAGTGTTAAGTCATAATCGTGTCTTTGCAAAAACTATCGATGGCCAAGTATTTTCTTTTCAAAATTCGGATGGAAAACAAGTATGGCGTTACACGCATGGCGCGCCAAATTTAATTTTACGAGCAAGCAGCGCACCTGTTTTGGTGGGGCCTTTATTGTTGTCTGGTTTCTCAGATGGGAAGTTAGATGCGATTGACGTAAAAACTGGGCGTATGGTTTGGCAACGAAATGTGTCTTATGCCAAAGGCCAAAGTGACGTAGCACGTTTGATTGACATTGATGCGACACCAATTATTAAAGATAATGTTGCGTATTTAGCCAGTTATCAAGGCGATGTTATGGCATTGTCATTAAAAAATGGCAAAACATTATGGAAACATAAAATATCGGCTTTTAAAGACATGGTTTTAAACCAAGAGACTTTGTTTGTAGTGGACGCACAAAGCCATGTTTGGGCGATAAACAGACATACAGGCTTGGTGCTATGGCAGCAAAAAGCATTACACGATAGAAATTTAAACGCACCCGCGGCCGCCAGTTTTGGCCTTGTACTAACGGATTCTTTAGGCTATTTGCACATTCTTTCCATGCAAACAGGCGAGATGTTGGCCAGAGAAAAACTTGCAGGTGCTAGAACAGAAGTAACTCCTTTAATTGACGACAAGGATGTGTACGTTTTATTTGAAAATGGATTGTTAACAGATTATACGATGGTGAGCTAATGATCCCTGTAATTGCTTTAATAGGCCGACCCAATGTTGGCAAATCTACCTTATTTAATGCGCTAACGCGCAGTCGTGACGCTTTAGTTGCTGATGAACCTGGCTTAACGCGAGATCGTCAATACGGCTTTGGCACACAAGATGATCAATCCTTTATGGTGGTTGATACCGGTGGTATTGGTGTTGATGATAAGTACATTGACGAGCTTATGAGTAAGCAGTCGTTTAAAATGCTAGAAGAAGCAGACATCATCTTTTTCTTAGTTGACGCTAAAAGTGGTTTAACACCGGTCGATATTGAAATTGCAGATAAATTGCGGCGTTCTAAAATACCGGTTGTTTTGATAGTAAATAAAACAGATGGGCTCGATCCAAACGTTGCTACCATTGATTTTCATCAGCTTGGTTTTGAACACATGGAAGCAGTTGCTGCATCGCACCGACGTGGTATACGACAAATAATTGAACTTGCTTTAAGCTTTTTTGATAGTGAAGAATTATCAGCTGAAACGTTTAGAAAAGTGCAAGGGATTGGCGTAAGCGTTATTGGTCGGCCAAATGTGGGTAAATCCACATTGATTAACCGTATTTTAGGTGAAGATCGTGTTGTCGCTTATGATATGCCGGGTACGACGCGTGACAGTATTTTTATCCCTTTTAAAAAGGACGATAAACAATACACGCTTATTGATACAGCAGGCATCAGGCGAAAAAGTCGCATTGATAATACTGTTGAAAAATTTTCGGTGATAAAAGCGTTTCAAACCATTGAGTTATCTCAGGTATGTATTTTAATGTTTGATGCGCACGATGGAATTTTTGAGCAGGATCTTCATTTAATTCGTCTCATTGTTCAGGCTGGTAAAGGCTTAACGATCATTATTAATAAATGGGATGGAATAGGTCGCGATCAAAAAGAAAAGATCAAGAGTGAATTAGATCGTCGAATAGATTTCATTCCTTTTGCGCCGGTTTATTATATTTCTGCAAAAAATGGTACTGGCGTTGGTAAAATATTACCGATTGTCGATGAGATTTATGATTCTTGTACGCGTCAACTAAAAACCCCTGTGCTGACTAGAATTTTACAAGATGCGGTTATTCAGCATCCACCACAATTGGTTCGAGGACGACGTATTAAATTGCGTTACGCTCATTCTGGCGGCAGAAACCCACCCATTATTGTTATTCACGGCAATCAAACAGAGTCAATTACTGAACCCTATAAACGTTATTTAATGAATCTGTTTCGTGAGGCTTTAAAGCTTAAAGGTACGCCAATTCGTTTGGAATTTAAATCGAGTGATAACCCGTTTAAAGATCGTAAAAACGAGGTAAGCCCAACAGAAAGAAGAAAGCGTAATCGTTTGATTAAGCAATATAAGAAGAAAAAATAAACCATTTGGGGCGGTTGACTGTTACTTCATCTAAAGAAGAAATTGCCAACACGCCCTAAATAATTACGGAATTATCTAATGTTTCCTAGTGCCTAGTCAAAACTCAATCTTTGGGTTGCCATCTTTCCTTACGTCCATCTTTAAATTATTTTCAATGAAAAAATTCTCAAGTTAACCCTGCTAGTTCTGCGCTTTTTATCATCAAAAATAATTCAAAACTGAAAGTAATTAAAGCGGCAACCCGAAGATTGAGTGCTGACTAGGCACTGTATGATTAAAAGTATGGAAAAAATTGTACTCGAACAATTTAGTTTTCATATGCCAGGAAAGAATGCTTTTATTACGTTTACTGAGATCCCTAAAGGAAGTCTCATTGAAGCCCATACTCATGAAAAGCCGGTATGCAATTATATCGTAAGTGGCAGCTTGGAAATTTCATTAAATGGACAACAGCCTGAGTTACATAAGCAACACTCATGGTTTGAAATAAAGCCTGGCGTGTCTCATTGTGTTAAAAGTATCGAAGACACAACTATGATTGAAGTTTGGCCTGATGGCATTGATGAATAAGATTTTTGGGGGCTATACAGAATCAAGTGGTTAGTTCATTATATCGTCATTAAAAATA
>CAWVYD010000203.1:0-3595 GCA_963934185.1 uncultured Legionellaceae bacterium
TAAAAATACCCTTACTGTCTTATTTAATACGCGCAACCAATACTGCCCGCTTTTCTCATACATTGGCCATATTATCTTCGGGCGGCGTGCCCATTTTAAGCAGCCTGTCCGTTGCCACCGCACTATTAAACAACCTGCCTATTAAGCGCGCCGTTGAGCAAGCCGTCACCGCAATAAAAGAAGGCACGTCTTTATCAAAAGCACTTAAAAAAACCACCTATTTTAACCCTATGTCCATTCACCTAATATCAAGCGGCGAAGACAGCGGGAAATTATCGGAGATGCTTGAACACGCAGCTAAAACTCAAGATAACGACGTGAAACGTATCATCGAAACAGGATTAACTTTATTCGAACCCTTGATTATTTTAGTCATGGGCGCCTTTGTTTTATTCATTGTATTGGCCACCCTACTACCCATTTTCTCAATGGATCAATTGGTGCACTAATGAGACTCACTATGAAACGTGCCCCAAATATTGTCCTTACTATTGCGCGTCATTGAAATAGCCGAAAATTTTTATTTTATTCGCGGCCAATAAATCAATTCCTATAAGAGTTAGTTTTATTTCTTCTTGTTGTAACTCTGCTTCGATGATTGTGCTTGACAGACAATAATCAAGCCAAGCAAACCACGTAGCATAGGATTGTAAATACAAAGATGGGGTCATTTTTTGTTTTTGTTTGTGATTTTTCAAATAAGCCTTAATGGTTACTTTAACTAATGACAAATCCAAATTGCCAGCACCAATACCACCAACATTTAAGGCAAGGCCTAACAAATCAACATAAGGTGAAATATAACCAGCCGACTCCCAGTCAATTAAAATGGGCTGCGTCTCCGAGCGCCATAGGATGTTGTCGAGGTTAATGTCCTGATGACTTAATAGACGCTCGCCATCATACATTAAACGAGACTGCTCGCATTGTTTGGCTAATTGAATGAGCTCATTAAGCTTTACTTGATTGATATGCCCCATATTCACCAGATCAGACCATAATGTTATTTTAAATGGTGAGAAAGGAATGCCTTTTAACGGTAATGAAATGGCTGGTAACGCATGCATTTTTCTTAAATACTGACCAAGACGTTTCGCTTGCCTGGCATTAAGAACATGCTTAGTATTACCGTCACACCATGGATAAATAAGATAAGAAACCGTTTGTTCAACCACAACCGATTGGCCATTGTCTGAAAAGGCAGTAAGAGCACCACCTAAATGTTGATTCACATAATCTGCATATTGCTCGCTTGCATCAAAGTGTTGGTTAGAATAGGTCCCTAAATAACATTCAAAATTCAACCGTTTAATCACATAACCATTGCCATCAATCAGTTGAATTTTAAATGCTTCATGCTGCCGCCCACCACTTAATTTGTGAATGGAAAGCACTTTGCTAATCAAATTAAATCGCGCTAACAAACGCTGAGCCAACGTTTTATTCACTGTTAATTAAGCGCTCCATGTGTCGCCTGCATGTTAATGGTTTTGCGATGTTAGACAAAAGGGTTCTGGTGCCCCCCGTACCAACAAGACAAATAATGCCATAATCAAACATTGCCCCAAAAAGTGACTGCCTAATTTCAATGGTTTCAATTTTAGAAATGGGTAAATTAACTGATTGACGCGCCAAAAGCCCTGTTTGAATTAAAATTGATTTTTTTCGAATAAGTAAAATAGAAAAAGAATAAGCAGCGTAAAATAGCAAACTACTTACCAAACCCATGCCAAGTAATATAAAGCCTAGTAAGTGCAAAAAAGGCACCAGGCCTAAAATTAGTACACCGCCAAATATCATTGCTACTGGCCAAGCAAAAATAATGCAATGTTGCTTGGTTTTAAAAATAATATCATCATCCATCGCTTATTCTCCTAAAAATATTGCAAACTAATAAAAAAAAAACTACGATTGCCTATTACACACTACGTTAGTACCTAATGTTAAAAAAAGCCATTAATTGCATCAATCCAAATTTAATTAGCATCTATCAAAAAACCGCTAATCTAGAACAAGTAACGGAAAAAATTATCCGTCATATCCCCAAAGAACTGCAAAAATTTGTAAGCATCGCCAGTTATGACAAAGGTATTTTAACGTTAAGTTATCATAATGCTGCCATTGGCAATGAGCTTCGTTATTTCTTGCCTGAGCTTAGAACAAACCTCAGATGTAAAGAAAAAATGTATCAATTAGTTCAAATTAAATCCGTTCAAAAACGCTAATTAATAAAGATTAAGTTATTTTACAAGCGGCATGCAAAAAGGCAAAAATGGTAAGGTATTTACGTTTACATCATTAAAACAAACGTATTCCCAAGCTTCTGGCATTGCCTTTAGCTTAAGCAATAATCGATTATTTAACTCATGGCCTGATTTATGCCCTTCAAATGCGCCAATCATACCAAAACCCATTAAATACAAATCGCCTACTGCATCAAGGATTTTATGTTTGACAAATTCATCCTCAAATCGCAGGCCTTCTGTGTTTAAAATTCGATACTCATCAACCACAATGGCGTTATCCAAACTTCCACCATTCGCTAAGTTTGCTTCTCGCAATTTTTCATAATCCGATAAAAAGCCGAACGTCCGTGCTCGACACACTGCTTTCGTGTATGAGGTACTGGTAAAATCAACGGTTGCTGTTTGGGGTAAATTCACAAAGACTGGGTGTTTGAAATCAATGTTGAAGGTAACTTTAAAACCATCAAAAGGAGACAACTCTACAAATTTATCATTCTCTTCAACACGTATTGTTTGTTTTATGCGAATGTAACGCTTGTCTTGAAACTGCAGATCCACACCAGCAGATTGAATAAGAAACACAAACGGCGCACTGCTGCCATCCATGATAGGTAATTCAGGAGCATCCACATCAACGTAAGCATTATCAATACCAAGACCCGCAAAAGCAGACATCAAATGTTCAATTGTTGCAATTTTTACACCGTTTTTTTCGATGGACGTGCAAAAAAGTGTATCGCTTACATTTTCTGTTAACGCGGGTATGGTAATGGGCACTTCAAGATCAACGCGTCGAAAAACAATGCCTGTGTTTACTGGCGCAGGCCGTAAGGATAAGGCGACTTTCCTCCCTGAATGAAGACCAATTCCCGCCATTTCGACGATTGTTTTTAGAGTTCGTTGTTTAGCCATTCAGTAATCACTGTTCGATTAGACATAAATCAGACCATTTTACCCGTTATAATTATAAATGTCTAAGCATAAACCAATTAATTGATTGAAAAGTCGCTTGTTGCTAAACTTTGTGACCTAAATTAATTATCGAGTAATTAAATGTCTATAACTCTCAAAACCGCTGATGACATAGAAAAAATGCGCGTTGCCGGCAATCTGGCTGCACAGGTCTTAGAAATGATTGGGCCTTACGTGGTTGAAGGCGTGACCACCGATGAACTTAATACACTGTGTCATGACTACATTGTTAATGTTCAAGAGGCTATTCCAGCTCCCTTAAATTACCATGGCTTTCCAAAGTCTATTTGCACGTCTGTTAATCATCAGATCTGTCATGGGATCCCAAGCAAGAAAAAATTAAAATCTGGTGATATTATCAACATTGATGTAACCGT
>CAWVYD010000204.1:0-3582 GCA_963934185.1 uncultured Legionellaceae bacterium
AAAATGCCGCCTAAAACCCAGAACGGCCATAGCTGAGTGCAGGTTGGACGATGCCGTCTTTTTCAATAAGCGGAGCATACGCCAGGTATGTGAGCATTTTGAAAAAGACGGCATCGTTCAAGATGCGCCAGCTATGGCCGTTTTGCTAGAAGGGTACGTCGTCGTCGAAATTATCCATAACCGGTGCCGGCGCTGCCGCTTGACTAGGTGAAAAACCTTGTGGACTTGCTGCCGCTTGACTAGGTGAAAAACCTTGCTGACTTGGTGCCGATTGAGGCGCTGCTTGATAAGCAGGTTGTGACGGTGGCTGATATTGCTGAGTAGCCGCTTGTTGTTGACCACCCATTTGAAAACCAGGCTGATTATTATTCTGTTGGTTTTGCTGCATACCCGTATTGGCTGGGTTAAAACCAGCACCAGAATTAGTACCTTTACCATCAAGCATTTGCATTTCGGAAGCAATGATTTCTGTCATATACTTATCTACGCCGGCTTGATCTTGCCATTTCCGTGTACGTAAGCTGCCTTCGATGTATATTTTTGAGCCTTTACGTAAATACTCACCGCAAATCTCAGCCAAACGATTATACATAACCAATCGATGCCACTCTGTTCGCTCTTGCTTTTCGCCGGTTTGCTTATCTTTCCAATTTTCTGTTGTCGCAACAGAAAAATTAGCGACCGGGTTACCATTAGGCATGTACCGAAGCTCTGGGTCACTTCCAACATTACCAATAATCATTACTTTGTTTAGGCCTCGAGCCATGACGTTCTCCTACTTAGGTGCTGATCTAAATTTAAAAGAAAGTATACACGTTGTGATTAAACATTAACAGGTTTATTTTTGAGCATCATGAGCATTGGTGATGTGCAAGAATGGCATAACAAGTAGTAACCAAAAGAGAGACAACGCAATAACGACAAGAAAAATACAAGAGGCTCCGTAGTGCTGGAAAAGCCAGCCAGACATTGAGCCACCGCAAAAAATTCCTAAAAATTGACACATGGAGTAAACCCCCATTGCCGTGCCTTTTGAATTAGACTTGACCACTTTAGTCACACTTGAAGGTAAACATGCTTCAAGCGCATTAAACGAAATAAAATAAAGAAATAAGCAAGCAGCAATGGCATACAAACTAGTATGAAATTGGAATAATAATATTTGGGATAAAACAATATTGGCAATGGTAATACAAAAGACTTGCTTCAATTTTTTCTTTTTTTCACCAAAGACAATAAAGGGCACCGCAAAAACAAAACCACACACCATTATCGGCAAGTAAAAGTGCCATTGCACGGTTAGATGTGGCTCTAACAACATGGGAATGACATAAAAAATAGCCGTAAAAATAAGGTGTTGGAAAAAAATGGATGCGTTAAGCACTGCCAACTGTTTATTTCTTAACACCTCTGAAAATAATTTCCTACTGGCACTCACCTCTGGGTGATACGTTTCCATTTTCGGCGTAGGGATCACAAAAAAGGTTATCAATAAACCACACACCGCCATCAAGGTCATGAAGTGAAAAACACCATGAAAGCCAAAATTACGCGCTATAACAGGGCCAAGCACAACCGCAACAGAAAAAGAAAGACCAATGACCATGCCCAGCAAAGCCATGGATTTTGTTCGATCTTTCGCTGGCGTAAGATCGGCAATCAATGCAATTAACGTACTGCCAATCGCTCCAGCCCCTTGAACGGCACGACCAAAAATAAGCGTATAAATACTACTCGCCTCAGAACAAATGATGCTTCCAATAGCAAACAAAATAAGGCCGAATGCAATGACTTTCTTACGACCAATTTTATCCGATAAGTGCCCCAAAGGAATTTGCAATGCTGCCTGGGTTAAACCATAGATACCAAAGCCTAGGCCCATTAACGTATGCGTCGCGCCATTTAATTCATCTGCGTAAGTTGAAAAAATAGGCAATAGCATAAATAAGCCCAGCATCCGAAACGCAAAAATTAATGAAATTGCTAGCACATGGCCATACTGTTTTTTTGAATTCATCATTATGTTTTTTTTAAAGACTGTCAGATTACGTGAAAACAAATTATACAGTAACTAACGATAAAACGGTATCCATTCATTACAAAAAAACATCCATTCAAATAACCTGTCCCGCGTCAATTAACTTTACCGGTTGACGACAATTAGGACTGCCGATCTCTGATTGATTTTTTTTAACTTTCAATAATTTTTTCTATAACTTCACTCCTTAACTTGAAAGTGTAATATATTGAGTGCTGACGCCCTGGGTTTTACTTCATAAATTCTGTCAAAGCCTAACGAGTCAGGCTTGAAATTAATCCGGATATAAATACAACCCATTTCATTACAAGTGGCGCTTAATACATTACACTTCCATGCGGTATGCCTTACTATACTTAAAGAGTAAATTAGACAACTTCATTGCCCACTCTTTATTAGCGTTGGGTTTGAATTTGCAAATTTGGCAAAACAGAGGATTTTTTTTGCAACTGACTTTACCTAAAAATCCAGCATTATACCGCGCGCGGTCATAAATTTTCTGATCAATCAACTTGGGAGCAAATATTTTTCTTAAGACCTAAATTCAAGACCGAAGATGCGTAAGATTAAAAAGAAGAAGTCATCACAACAGCAGGCGTTATATGCTCATCTCCCTTTGACTGAGTATTATTCAGTATGCTGCCATACACTTCTTGACTCGGCTTACTTAATGTTTCATAAATAACTCGACTTTCATCGAGTAGCTCCGCTCTAAAGAGCACATAATCTTTGTCACCATCAGCATCACCTAAAAAGCTGTCAAGTTTCTCACACTGTTGCATTATTTCATTTTGACTGGTGGACCAAAAGCGAGCAAACCAATTAAAACCAAGCTTGTTTCGTGTTGCTGGATCTAAAAGAAAGTTACGCCTCTGTTCAATAAAAACACGGCATACTTGTTGATGCTGCGACGCCAATTTCATTTCATTTTGAGGCAGCGACACACCACTCACTGCCATCTCCAACGTATTCATGCGCGACAAATCATCTAATAAAAAAGCAATGTTACTGCAATTGCTAAACTGCTCTCGCTTGCTTAACTTACTTTCAACACCTATAATAACAAGTTCAATCATTGAGTCTAACGTTGCCTCAGCGTTTAATTTTTCAATGGCTTGACCACACTCTGGGAAATAAGCCTCTGCTTCTTCAGCCAATTGGTTATACGTTGCTGCTCTAAATTCCAAATCAAATTGTTTTTGATTTGCAATAACTGAACTGTCCACCACCCCTGCTTCATCTTGATTTTTCAATAAGGGGGATAATTCTAATTCTTGTGGTTTTTTTGACATGCTTCGTAAGAAAAACTTAAGCAATTTTTTTTCTTCTGCCGCTGATAATGCCGAAGAAACAGGACCAGAAAATAACGCCTCTTTTGATTTTCTTGAATTCAAAAAGATTAAACGAGCCAAACGAAACTCATAAAAACTTATGCCAAACACTTGATTGAACTGCCCAATCATTGCTTTCATTTCAACTAACTTATCAGTGAGAACAGTGCCTGTTGAACGAGCTTTTAAAGCCTGGCAATTAGCCTCTAAATA
>CAWVYD010000205.1:0-3532 GCA_963934185.1 uncultured Legionellaceae bacterium
GTCTCCATTGGCAACAACAGAATTTAATAAAATTTTAATGTTAACTTCATTATCGGAACAATCAACGCCAGCTGAATTATCAATGAAATCGGTATAAATCAGCCCGTTTTGCATGGCGTAATCAATGCGCGCTAATTGAGTGAAGCCCAAATTGCCTCCTTCACCCACAACTTTGCAACGAAGCTCATCTGCATTAATACGAATTTGATCGTTGGTTCGATCGCCTGCATCATCGTCTGATTCTGCCGTCGCTTTTACAAACGTACCAATGCCGCCACTCCAAAATAAATCAACTTGGGCTTTTAACATTGCTCGAATTAAATCATTAGGTTCTATGGTGTCTTGCGTTAAATCAAACACTTTTTTAATCTCTGGTGTTAAGTGAATGGACTTTGCTACACGGCTGAAAATACCACCACCCTTTGAAATTAATTTTTCATTAAAATCAGTCCAAGACGAGCGTGGTAAATCAAATAAGCGTTGCCTTTCTTTAAAAGATTTCGATGCATTTGGCGTTGGATCGATGAAAATATGCATGTGATTAAACGCGCCTACCAACTGAATGTGTTCTGACAACAACATACCATTACCAAAAACGTCACCTGCCATATCACCTACGCCAACAACCGTAAAGTCTGATGTTTGAATGTCTTTATCTAATTCACGAAAATGACGCTTAACGGATTCCCAAGCGCCTTTGGCTGTTATCCCCATTTTTTTATGGTCATAGCCCATGGAGCCACCACTGGCAAATGCATCGTCCAACCAAAAACCATAGGAACTGGCAATTTCATTGGCTATATCTGAAAACGTTGCTGTGCCTTTATCAGCAGCCACAACCAGATAAGGATCATCACCATCGAAACAATAAACGTCTGTCGGTTTGATAATGGTTTCATCATCATAATTATCCGTAATATCAAGCAAGCCTCGAATGAAGGTTTTATAACAAGCAATGCCTTCCGCCATAATCTCTTCTCGCGAACCGTTCCCAGGCAAGTTTTTAGGAACAAACCCACCTTTAGCACCACTTGGCACAATCACTGAGTTTTTTACTTGCTGCGCTTTCATTAAACCTAACACTTCCGTTCTAAAATCTTCACGGCGATCTGACCATCGCAAACCACCACGCGCAACTTTTCCCGCTCGCAAATGAACGCCTTCAAAACTTGGAGAATAGACAAAAATTTCAAACATGGGCTTTGGTAGAGGAAGTTCTGGTATCTTTGAAGGATCAAGTTTTAATGATAAATACGTTTTAAACTGGCCATTATCATGTGTTTGATAAAAATTAGTCCTAAGTGTTGCTTCAATCACATCAATATATCGGCGTAAAATTTTATCTTCGTCCAAATTAATCACATCATCAAGCGCTTCCAGAATATGCTCTTTAATCATTTGGGCTTCATTAAGTCGATTAGCATTCTCTTCAATTGAAAAACGAGTATGAAATAATTTAACCAAATTCTGAGTTATCGCTGTGTTTTTTGTTAATGCATCAATAATGTATTCTTGTGAAAAAGTAAATTTAATTTGTTTAAAGTATTTCGCATAAGAACGCAAAACAGACACTTCTCGCCAATCCAAACTTGCGCCAAGCACCAATTGATTAAAGCCGTCATTCTCTGCATGTTTAAACCAAATAGCAGCAAACGCATCTTGATAGTGCTCTTTAATAAAATCCACATCCAATGACTGGCTATTAGCATACAACATACCAAATTCATTGATCCATATGTTTGAGTTGTTTTTTAACTTTAAGACATAGGGGCGCTCACTGATCACCCGCAAACCTAAGTTTTCTAAAATAGGTACAACATCCGATAAAGCAATGGTCTCTTCGAAGTTATAAACTTTTAAATGTAATTTATCAGACAATTCGCCAACCGGCCGATAAAAATTCATTGTCATTGGCATTTTTGCAGACAAACTTCGAATGTGTTTAATGTCTGCTATGGCAGAACGAGCAGAAAATTGCTCTTTATAGCCCACTGGAAATGCATTTTGATACATTGCAAACAACGTATTTGCCATTTCTTCACCATAAACATCAAGTAAACCATCGCTTAACTCATCCACCCAATTTCGACCAATGGCAATGATTTGTTTCTCCATTTCTTTAAAGTCGTACTCAACATCAACAAGAGGGTTTATTTTGATCATAAAGTGAATGCGCGCGAGAACAGAATCTGAAAATCGTGTCGAAAACGAACTTTCAATGGCATTAAAATTTTTACATAATGCAGCCTGCATTTCTGATCGCAACTGCGTATTAAATAATTCTTTAGGCACATAAACCAAGCATGAAATAAAGCGGCCATAAATGTCTTTTCGCGCAAACATGCGAATTTGTCTACGTTCTTGCATGTAGAAAATACCCATCCCCATTTCTAACAACGTTTCAGCAGAGCCTTGAAATAAGTCATCTCTTGGCAATGTATCTAAAATATGTTGAAGCACTTTACCTGCATGGCTATGTGGCTCTAGTCGCGACATAGCCATGACTCGTTTTACTTTAAGGCGTAACACTGGAATGCGTTTTGGGCTAGTGTTATATGCCGCCGAAGTATACAGACCAATGACGCGCAATTCACCGGAAACGTTTCCTTTTTTATCAAACTGTTTGATGCCAATATAATCCGTATAAATGGGACGATGCACCGTTGATTGTGTATTGGTTTTTGAAATGACTAAAAGCTGTGAGGATAAAATTGACGCCCTAGCCTCAGGTGTCATAGCCGTTACACTGCGGCAAGAAAGAGGTGTTTTAACATCATTTAAAACCCCTAAGCCAGTGCCAGGCACTGCTTTGAGGATCGTTTCTTCTTTATCTTTTTCTAAAAGGTATTCTCGTATGCCAAGAAAAGTAAAATGATGATTTTCTATCCATTGAAGAAAACATTTAGACTCTTCCAAATCATCTTTAGCAACAAACGGTGCGCAGGCATCGACTTCTAAGATAGCCGTTTTTATCCGCGCTCTCATACTCTCCCAGTCTTCTACAACAGAACGATTGTCCGCTAAAATACGCTCAAGATTAGCACTCAGTTCGCTTAAAACATCCGGGTTGGTTTGACGATTAATTTCAATGAAGATAGGCGCTTCTATCATTACGTCTTTTTCCACAACCTTCTCATTTAAGGGATAGACTTTGCTGATATTATTATCTTTATCACGCCTTACTATTAAATCACCCATATGAATGATTAAATGCGAGGTTAATCCCATCCGATTAATTTCCATTTGAACCGAGTCAACTAAAAAAGGCATGTCGTCATGAACAACCTCAATCACCGTATGTGTTGTTTGCCAACCATGACGCTCAAAGTCAGGATTATAGATTCGAATTTTTTGTTCGCCCTTTAAGCGATTATACATTAACCCCCAATAATTAATCATTGCGGCATAAAGGTCATCAATTTCCCATGATTCAAGATCATCCAATGCAACGGTACTTAAAAGATTTTCAACAAATTGAGCACACAACCCACTTTGTTTTCCTTTTAACTCATTTTTAACTTTATCCGTCACC
>CAWVYD010000206.1:0-3513 GCA_963934185.1 uncultured Legionellaceae bacterium
TGACGATATAATGAACTAACCACTTGATTCTGTATAGCCCCAAATTGTGCTGCATCCTCACAATCAGATAACCAACAGCAAATGATCAATAACACCATTGTCGCAGCCTTAAAACAAGGTCTTTCACCTGAGACTAAAATTACAGCACTTTGTGATGGTGCTAATAATTGTTGGCAGATTTTAGACGCATTAGCACCCATTCCTGGGGCAATAGTTTCAATTTTAGATTGGTTTCATTTAGGAATGAAAATACAAAATATTTTACTACCGGAATCACTCAAACTAAAGTTAATAAAAATAAAATGGCACCTATGGCGAGGAAATTGTCAGCGGGAAATTAAACGTATTACTGAATTAGAAGCACTTTGTACTGATAAATCATTGACTAAATTAATGCAGTTAAAAAACTATATTATTAATAACGAAGCTAAGATTGTTGACTATAGAAAACGTAAAAATGACGGACTTGTATTTACTAGTAATCTTGCAGACTCAACGGTTGAAAGCTTAATAAACCAGAGGTGGAAGGGCCAGCAACATATGAGATGGTCACGAGAAGGCCTAGATCCTGTTTTACAGTTAAGAGCAGCTGTAAGTTCTATAGGTTGGGACGATTTGTGGAAAACAGCTATTAGAAATTCAATTAAAACCCATTGAACACCAGACATATTACACTTACTCTTAACCGTACTGCGCTCGGTCATAAATGGCCTGCTCCCTTTTAAGTATTTTAAATTATTTTGGGACGTTTCAACGTATGTGAAGTAGCGCTTATTTTGAAACCAATTAGCGAACCATCTGTAGGTATGTGGTCTTCGTATCATCCACATTCAAGTTATCCCATTCAAAGTGAGGCTGGTAATGTGTGCCAAGTGCTTTGTAAAATGCTTTATAATCTGGCTCACATAAATAAGATAATAACTGTTTACAACTCTCCACATTAAAATCCCATGCACCTACTAACGCGGAAATATTTACAACGCGCGTTCGCTTTAATGTAGCAAAGGCTTCTGTAAAACGTATCACATCATATTTCACCTCATCCAGCGCGTCCTCATTGCGTGCATAAATCAATAATGTTTTAAAAAGGTAGAAAAAAAGGTGACTCGGCGCGTTATTTTCTTCCATCGCATCGACAAGGCCATTAAAGACTAACACCTGATCATTCACATTTAATTTTTTACGAAAATGTTCAATTAAATTTAATTGTTGTCTACTTTCACTCGTTAAATTATTACTGATCAAGGCTTGCCACGGTTGAGACAGCACTGGAAACAACATGCAATACAAAGTGCTTTTATCTTTTTTCTCTTGTTTTGCGCCCATTTTCATACGACTAAGACCGGTTAATGTTGGCAACAATTTGCGCCAGCGATTGGTATACCCTTCTTCTTTCAGTACGTCTTGCGCATGAATCATTTCTAGGGTGTCATTGATGCGTAATAAGACCTCCCTATACTCAGGTGTTATCCTTGATGAACGTTTAATTTCATCTGAAACTCGTTTAAGCACTGGCCATTTTTTCTTGTTACCACAATGAATTAATAAGGCTTCTAAGTTTTCAAATGTCTTAGAAAGGTATTCATCACTAACGTAGCCATTGCCTTCTTTTCTATAACGCTGCTGCATATAGGCTTTTGCTGCCTCGCGGCCAGAGCGAACCAATTCATCGCGCGCTGCTTCATCAATATCAAACTTAGTTGCTTTTATGTTTTGCACATCAATTAAGATGGTTTGAGCGCTATGGTGGCGTAACGTTAATCGGTCATCAACCCAAGCACTGGCAGGATCATCAATCCCCGTTAGAAAACCGTATAACGTATTGAGTAACCAATGCTCCCGGTATACAGGTTTGTTGCTGTCAACAATTTGCGCCTCAACCCCGGTATCAAATTGCAAAGCCAACACATTTAATGAGATGGATAGTTCATGATAAAGAAATTGTTCTTTATCATTACGAAAATACGATAACGGTAAGTTATTTAATACCCCGCCATCCGTATAAGAGTGCAGACCTATCATGGTTGGTTTATAAATAACGGGCATGCTTGCTGAAATTTTTACTGCTTCGGCAATTTCCATATTGGGCGTTTTATAGGTCGAAAATATTTCGGTACGACGAAGCGTCGTATTCGTTCCTGTTACAATTAACTCCTTGCCAAAATTTAATTCAGGGCACATTTTTCTTAATTGATAAATGGTACCAAACGTAATGTGACCCGCGTTTACATTCTCATCCAAAAATTGTTTTGCGTCATCCGTCTGAAACCATTTCTCATGTTTTTTTATTTCGTCTTGCACCCGATCCAAAATAAAATATTGCAATGCGCTTTTCATTTTATTGGTGGTAGAAAGACCTGAAAAATCAATATCATAATCAAGAAGAAGGTGATCCGTTATCCAGCGAAACTTTTGCTTTAATTCACCTGACTCATAGCCTAAATAAAGTAAGGAAGCCATAATGGCACCTGCGGAACTGCCAGAAAATCGATTTAGCGTCAACCCATACTCTTCCAGTACATCAATCACGCCTAAGTAACTAAATATTCGCGCGCCGCCACCACATAACCCCAAGGCATCAATGGGTACACGTTTATCCAAAACCAATACTTGCCCTGTTGCATCGCAAAGAGAAATGGACACATCCTTTTCTTGGCAGAAAGGGCTGTAATGACTCTTTAATGCCTCAGACTCTGTGGGACGAGTAAAATCAAACCACCATTTTTTAATCAGGGCTATGATCCGCCAAAAAAAAGACGTTACTGCCCCGTATTGTTTATTGTATCGATGCGCTAAAACTCGTTGCGAACGTGTTGTTTGTGATTGAACTTCTACAGAATTTGGATGCGCTTCACTTACGCTGTTAACTAAGTCTAAAGCATTGATGTCTTCATGCACCAATGAGGCTATCACTTCATCGGTTAATATGACTCGCTTAACATTTTGTAACGACTCATCATCAAAATAATCATGGCTGACAGCCAAAGGTTCATTGGTTAATGATGATAAATTGGAAACTAAATCAATCAATGCACCACGCTTTGAAAAACAGGCATCAATGCGAATGAGTTCGAATGCATTTTCAACGTTTGTTTTTTCAACGTTAGGCCAAGCAACGCAATAATAATAACCGCCAAACAACGATGAGTTTAAAAATTGCTGCCATAGACTTAATTGCTTTTCTTCTGGAATGCCACGTGATTCATCAATGACATAAGGGGCGGAAAATTTAGGTATAAGCTCGCGTTGATGTGAGGTATGAAGCCAGTAACGTAACTGAGCACGATGCATTTCACTGACTAAAGACCAATCCAACATAAGACGACGATTATCCAATAAATAATCCGCCAATGAAAAACGTTTATCTGGAAATTGATCGTTGATTTTCAATTGGCCTTGATGGGACAAAAGAATGATTTTTTTAAGCAATAATAGGCCTTGAGGCACTTGTTTTTGCGCTGCTGATGGCGTTAAAAGGTCAATCAAATATGACTGTTGGGACATCCTTATCCT
>CAWVYD010000207.1:0-3508 GCA_963934185.1 uncultured Legionellaceae bacterium
GCTTTATTTATCATGCGGTCCTCTAGCGGTTGCCTTTCTTGCTAAAGAACTGGCGTGCATTTTTTGCTTGTTTTTTATACCGGTTTATCCAAAGTCCAACTGTAGGTAGGTTTAATTTAAATGTTAACTTTATACCTTTTTGAGGCTCACAAAGATAATGACGATGATTGAGTAGTCATAACACAACCACATTGCAAGTTAAGACAGAAATTCGACCAGATCTCACATTAAATAAATTTAGTAACTCTCCATAATGGCAGCATCATTCAATTACTGCTATTCTAAGAAACATTCATTAAACTTAATCCAAATGCGTACCTATGAAAAATAATTTGCGAATGCTCACTTATTTTAAAACAGCATTGTTCATCGCTGTTTCATTATTCATTACTTTTTCGGCTAATGCTTCTAGACAAAAGGCAGCAGTAGGAAAGCCTGTGTATTGCGATACCACAGCAGGACGAACGGTACTAGACAATGGCAGTTATTCAAAATTATATTGCCGAAACCATGCCGTTATGAATTTGCAAACACTTCATGGTTGCTGCTCATGGGCAGGTGGTATTTTAACCGTTCGTAATGGAAATGTTATTTGCCGCAATGGTACTCTTTCTCCTATTTGCTCACTGCAAAATCAAAACAATAATGACAAACAAAAATCAGACGGCTCAGTTTCCTTTGATGAGGACAGTTTATAATTAACAAAATATTAATCGGGTGTGTTCACTATTCATTTGATTGCGCATCCGCTATGGCTTTTAAAATCGCACGCTTTTCTTTTGAGCCATCTGGCAACAACGGCAGCATTTTTTGCCAGTAACTCGAAGCTGAAGAATACTGTTTATGAGTATAAGCATCCATCGCAGCAAAATTAAGTGCATCCAATTGGTCTGGCCATTTATTTAAAATCTCATCCAATAAGCGTTTGGTTTCACCTGCCATTGTTTGACCATTGATAAAATAATTGGATTCCATGTAATTGATGGCAACTTCAAGATTATTTTTATCAAGCGCGTAGGCGTTGGCAAAGGCGGCATTGGCTTTACTAAATGCTTTTTCAGAGGCGTATAACTTACCTAATAAAAACCATCCTTTCGCGCTACCAGGTTGCTTGACTAAGTGTGCTTCCATTTTTAAGATGACTTCTTGCGGGCCTTTATACCGTTTAAACGCTTCCGCTGCATTCGCTTGCTGATGTTGTTTGCTATCAAGTTGATTAAGCGCTTGATACGCGCCCCACTGCCAATACATGACACTTGCTGCCGCAACGAACAAAACAGGCATGAAAATACGAGCTTGCTTGGCACTTCGCAGCGCATAAACAAGCAGTAATACGGCAATTATTAATAATGCCGCTAAGCCAATCGATAATTTAATCATTTTTACGCATCCTAAGTACAAGCCTTACCAAACACACCAGACCAATTAATAACATGACAAACGGCCCAAACCATAAAAGATAGGTCTGCTCTTTAACCGGCGGTTTAAACAACACAAAATCACCAAAACGTTGACTCAAAAACGCTTTAATTTCACTGTTCGATTCATTTTTATTTACTTTGTCATACACCATCGCTTTTAAATCCATCGCTAGCGTGGCATTTGAATCGGCTAAGTCTTGGTTTTGACACACCAAGCAGCGTAGTTCTCTTAATAAGCCTTGAAATTGCTTACGTTTTTGCTGTGATTCAAACGGGTATTGCTCCGCTGGTGTCGATAAACACGTAAGCGAAACAGACAAGAGAATAAAGGTTAGTATTAGTTTCATGCTTGAAGTCTTTTAATCATAGGTTTTAACACCGTTAGCCATACGTCATGGGTTACCTGCCCGACGTGTTTGTATTGAATGACGCCCGCCTTGTCGATAATAAACGTCTCAGGTGCACCATAGACACCTAGATTAATACCAACATTACCGGATTCATCTTGCAAGACACTTTGAAAGGGATTGCCATATTGGCTTAACCAATCTCGCGCTTTTTCTGGTTCGTCTTTATAGTCCAAACCAATCAACGTCGTGCCTTCTTTAGCAATGTCCATTAATACAGGGTGCTCTAATTGGCATGCATTGCACCACGTTGCCCATACGTTTAAAAGCCAGACTTGCCCTTTCAGAGAGTTTTGTGAAAACAATTCCTCTGGCTTTGCAAGCGTTGGTAACGACAAACTAGGCGCTGGTTTGTTTAGCATGCTTGACGGCAGTTTTCGTGGATCAAGCGATAAGCCGCGATATAAAAAAAAGGCTAGGCCTATAAAGATAAAAAATGGTAGTAATCGGAAGAGAAGTTTACGCGTCACGTTTATTCACCTTTTGAAAGTAACGTTTGTCACTCATGGCCAATAGTCCGCCTAACAAAATAAGGAAACCACCTGCCCAGATCCAACGGATAAAGGGTTTAACGTAAATTCGCACCGACCAAGCTGCGCCTGGTAATGGCTCGCCTAACGCAATGTATAAATCGCGAAAGAAACCAACGTCAATGTCCGAATCGGTCATGGCCATTTTATCCACGTCATAGATGCGTTTTTCTGGGTGCAACGTTGCTATTTTCTTACTCGCCTTAAACACATCAAAGCGCGCATCAACGGCTTGATAGTTAGGGCCTTGAACGTCTTTAGTGTTAATCATTTTAAAGACATATGCGCCTAATTGGTGTTCACTTCCTGGGCTCATGCGAAGATCTGCCTCAATGCCGTAACCACTTGAAATGGCAATGCCAAGGGTTGATATCGCAACGCCAAAGTGCGCAAAAAGCATGCCCCATACGGCGCGTGGTAATGCCCATGTACCAAGTTTGTTTACTTTAATGTACGCATCCAGCATGGTCGATAAAACAATCCAAAGCCCCAGCACAATGCCTAACGTAGTAATACTGATGTTTGCGCCACTTAACATAAACGGCAAACCAACGCCTAAAAACACCGCCAGTAAGGCAATAATTCGAAGTCGTTGCATTAACACATCAAACGCCATGTTTTGCCACAAACAATGCGGGCCAATACCCATTAACAGTAAAAAAGGTGAGATTAAAAGCACAAAAACTTGATTAAAATACGGCGCGCCAACGGATATTTTCCCTAAATTCAATCCATCAATGATTAACGGGTACAGCGTACCCAGCAGCACCGTTAACATGATCACTGCCAAAAACACGTTGTTTAGCATCAACATCATTTCACGAGACAATAAACTAAAGCCCGATTTATGCATAACGGTATTAGCGCGAAAGGCGTAAATAAGAAGCGATGCGCCAATGACAATCAATAAGAAACACAGCATAAACAAGCCGCGCCCTGGTGATACGGCAAAGGCATGCACCGACGTTAATACGCCAGAACGTACCAAAAAGGTGCCAAGCAAACTTAATGAGAAAGCGCACAAAGCCAAAAGAATCGTCCAAGCTTGAAACACTTTACGTTTTTCCGTGACTGCCAATGAATGAATCAGCGCCGTTCCCACGACCCATGGCATAAACGATGCATTTTCCACAGGGTCCCAAAACCACCA
>CAWVYD010000208.1:0-3506 GCA_963934185.1 uncultured Legionellaceae bacterium
ATAACTCAAGCCAATCATCTCCTTCACTCCAAAACGAATTGTCAACACGCCCTAGTCAAATTATGATTGACCCGAGATTTTAGATGATCAATAATGCGCTTTGAATTCGGGGCGTGGCGCAGCTTGGTAGCGCACTAGCATGGGGTGCTAGGGGTCGAAGGTTCAAATCCTTCCGTCCCGACCAAAAAGTCGATAGTATTCGTAATTCATAATTTTTATATTCAAGACACTCAATGGCCAAACTCTATTTCTATTATTCCGCTATGAATGCGGGAAAAAGCACCACGTTATTACAATCTAATTATAATTATCTTGAGCGCGGCATGCATACCTTGTTATTAACGCCGAGGCTGGATGATCGTTATGGCGAAGGCAATATTACGTCGCGAATTGGTTTGAAAAGCAAAGCGTACAGCTTTGACGCAACCGATGACTTATTTGATTATGTTCGCCAGCAAATGAATCAAACAGGCTTGCAGTATTCGTGTCTGCTACTGGATGAATCTCAATTTTTAAGTAAAGCCCAGGTCATGCAATTGGCAAAAGTCTGTGATGAGTTAAGCATTGCTGTGCTTGCTTATGGTATTCGTACGGATTATCGCGGTGAGTTGTTTGAAGGCAGCCAAGCACTGTTAGGGCTAGCAGACGAGTTGATTGAAATTAAAACAGTCTGTCATTGTGGACGGAAAGCAACCATGAACATGCGCATCAATGCCGGAGGCCAAGCCATTAGAGAAGGTGAACAAGTTCACATTGGTGGTAATGAGTCATACGTGGCAACGTGTCGAAAGCATTTTCATTTAGGGCATGCGATTTCGCAGCAATTTCAAAAAATGATGCACTCAGAACCGTGTGATTGAGTAAATGTCTTAAAAAAAGACATTTATTTAAGAAAAACAGGGATGATGATTTTTTTCTATGGTAAGATACGCGCAATCTTTTGCTAATATTTTTTGTGAGGAAATGTGGATAGCGTGCTAACGACTCCTGAGTCCCGCCCTGTGAATAAATTAGGTGGCATCAAAGCCTATTGCGTTTGTTTTGCCAGCGCTTTATTTTTCTTCTACGAATTCATCCAAATGCAGATGTTTAATGCGATAAATGAGTCGCTTCGCGACGTGTTTACCAGCTCAGCAACCGATCTTAGTTTCTTATCAAGCACCTATTTATGGGGCGATTTATTATTTCTATTGCCAGCAGGTGTGCTGCTTGATCGTTATTCCACGCGCAAAATCATCATCTATGCCATGCTCATGTGCATTGTCAGTACGTTTGGTTTTGCCATGACGTCAGACATTAAAATGGCAGGGTTTTGGCATTTTATGGCCGGAACGGGCAATGCCTTTTGTTTTCTTGCCTGCGTTATTTTAGTGGCACGTTGGTTTCCTTCAAATAAACAAGCCATGTTAATTGGCATGGTTATTACCATTGCCTTTCTTGGTGGCATGGCAGCGCAGGCGCCACTTGCTAGTTTGTCGGCCTATATAGGGTGGCGTAAAGCACTCTGGTGCGTTGGTGTGATGGGTATCTTCATATTAATGGTGATTGTTAAGTTTGTTGAGGATACGCCTTCCGCTTATGTTTACAGCAAACCAAATGCGCAAACCTCCGTTTTTTCTGAATTAAAACAAGTGATTAAAAATAAGCAAAATCATTTGGCGGGTCTGTATACGTCCTTACTTAATTTACCGATCATGGTGCTTTGTGCATTGTGGGGTACGGCAGCGGTTAAATCATTGCATGGCGTGAGTGATTTACAAGCGAGCACAATTGTTTCAATGATCTTTGTTGGCAGCATTATTGGTTGCCCTGTGGCGGGTTGGTTGTCAGATAACATGGGTTTTCGCCGTAAACCAATGATTTGGGGCGCTGTTTTGAGCTTGATTACCATGAGTATTTTAATGGTTAATCACCCATTGTCTTTTTCTGTGCTTATCATGCTGTTTTTCTGTCTAGGTTTTTTCAGCAGCACGCAAGTCATTGCTTACCCAATGGTTGCGGAAAGTAATAAGCACCAGTTAACCGCAACGGCAACCGGCCTTGCGTCATTAATCATCATGTGTGGCGGCGCGGTTGGTCAGCTGTTGTTTGGTAAGTTACTGGACTGGCATTGGCAGGGCAGCTTACTTAATGGAGCGCGCTCTTATTTAGCGGGAGACTATCATTATGCAATGATGCTGTTTCCTTTGGCCTTTGGTATTGCCTTATGTGCTGTTTTGCTCACAAAGGAAACTTATTGCACGCAATCAACCGAGGCGCTTTCTTAGCTAAGCAAGCGTTGGGCTAGGTTACTGCAGTAAATGCTTTTTAAAAACGCATGTTCTTTAACGATTATTAATGAGAATGTTTAATGTCACTTTCTAATGAATCCTCTGCTGGTGAATTTACTCAATCTTGGATGCCGTGGTTAGTTTGTTTTTCAGCGTCACTTTTTTTCTTTTATGAATTTATTCAAGGCAACATGTTTGCTTCGATTAATCATGAAATCATGCGAGATTTTAAGACCGATTTATTAGGTTGCAGCTGGATGTCCAGCATGTATTATTTGGCTAACGTTATTTTTTTATTCCCTGCAGGCATCATTTTAGATAGGTACTCAACTAAAAAAGTTATTTTGTTATCGCTGATGACGTGCATTGCCGGTACGTTTTTATTTGCTATGTCGGAAAGTTTTGAATTGGGTTTGTTGTGCCGTTTTATTACCGGTATTGGTAGTGCCTTTTGCTTTTTGAGTTGTTTTCAACTGGCGTCCCGCTGGTTTCCGCCCAAACGTATGGCGTTAGTTACTGGTTTGATTGTGACCTTAGCGATGACGGGCGGCATGGTGGCTCAAGCGCCGTTTACGCATTTAGTGGTTTTGTTTGGTTGGCGTAGCGCCGTCATGCTTGATGGCATGTTAGGTTTATTCATTGCGCTTATTATTTTTAGCTTTGTTAAAGATCACCCTTATGAACAACTTGCGCATCAAAACAAAGCCTGTCATGAAGAAGTCTTTACTTTTTGGCGTGCTTTAACCTTAGCTTATGGTAATAAGCAGAATATATTAGCTGGGGTTTATACGAGCTTAATGAATACGCCAGTGGCCATTTTAGGTGCCTTTGCTGGTAGCGTATATTTAACGCAAGCGCATCATTACGCACGGCTGGAGTCAGCCAGCATTAACAGCATGATTTTTCTAGGCGTGATTTTTGGCGGCCCACTGTTTGGTTTTATTTCCGATAAGATAGGGCGGCGTAAAGGGCCAATGATTGTTAGCAGCCTTTCGTCGATAGTGATTATTTTTATCATTTTGTATTCAACGGGGTTACCAATATGGCAAATGAAACTGTTATTTTTCTTGTTAGGTTTATGCTGCAGCGCCCAAGTGCTGAGTTATCCAATGGTGGCTGAAAATAACTCCTTATCAATGACGGCAACAGCGGTAAGTGTTGTCTCGGTAATAACGCAGGGTGGATTTGTCTTGTACCAAACCTTATTTAGTTATTTTTTAAATACTTCATCAGCCC
>CAWVYD010000209.1:0-3485 GCA_963934185.1 uncultured Legionellaceae bacterium
GGTGTAATTCTATTTTTATAAAATATCAACTACTTTTTTAATGGGACAGCCCTGATCTATAAGCGCTTTTAAGGCGCTACTAACAACTGCTTATGCTAAATTATTTACAGGAATAAGTTCGTATGAACTTATTCATCAAGGACTAATATATTTCTTTGATGCATTTCTTCATGAAAGTTTGATGTTAATGTTTATTTTAATAGGCTGTGCGACGGGTAGTAAAGGTTCGCGAAGGGACAGAGCTTTTGTTATAGGAAACGTCCTTTATCTTTTTTACTTAATAGGCATAGGTGGTGATTTTATGCAAGGTCGCTTTCTAACCATGCCTCTTTTGATTTTTTGTGTGTTATTTTCACGCATACGCCTATCAAAACGCGAGACTATTCTTATGTTAATCTTTATCCTCATAGGAGCAATGCCTATGATGAATAATATGTTATTTCATAAATTTATATTTAATTTTAAGAATGTAGTTATAAGAGAAAATGGCATCGCAGATGAACGCGGGTTTTATTTTCAAAAGTATGGATTATTATCAGCTTCAAAACAGAGGTTTATTATCAATGATTGGCGTAATAAAAAAGAGAGAACAATTGATATAACATGTGGTGGCTTAGGGTTTTATAGTATTTATAAAGGTTCACAAGCTCATATTATTGATCCCTGTGGGTTAACCGATCCACTGTTATCACGAATACCCGCAAAATATAATGTCCTTTGGCGGCCTGGACACTTATCTAGACAGTTGCCAACTAACTATGTTGCAAGTGTTATTGATAAAACGAACGTTCTTGGTGATGAAAAATCAAAAGTATTGTATGAGTCAATTCGAATTATTACTCAAGGACCCATTTTAAATTTTCAAAGATTAAAAGAAATCATTAAAATAAACCTTGGTTTAATACCAAAACCGGATCTTGCTATTTATCAACATCAACTCATTCCATGTATGGTAAAAGACATTAAAATTAGCCAACTAACGTTAGAGTCGGGCAATAAAATTTGCCGTAAATATGAAAAACACAATCAAAAAATAAGACGCTCATTAAATCGAAATTAATGTTAAATATAAAGCGTTTAGTAGTAACCTGAGTGCATTATGTTTTTTTCATTAATTATTACTTTTTTGAAAGGTCATTAAACAACCTTCTATGGTTGAGTTTTTGTCATTGCGAAGGCTAATGTCTTTAGATTCAATGAGTGTTAGATTGGCTTTTTTTGCAAGTTTTTCTAGATAATCTGGATGATGGCAAAATCGACCGGTGGTTTGGAGTTTAAAAGGAGTGATTTTAGCTTTTTCAATGCTCAAAATGCAATGGCCTGTAGGACTCAATGCTCTGGGTAGCAGATTAAAAAGAGTGTCTAGTTCACCAAAATAAGGTAATACGTCGCCTGCTATAATTAAATCAAACGCGTGGGGTGTTTCTTTTAAGTAACTAATAATCTCTTGTTCAAGCAGTTCATCGTAGAAATTTTTTTCTTTAGCTAAAGCCAACATTTTTTCAGATAAATCAATGCCAGCTAAGTATTTTGCATATTGCTTAAGTGTTTGACCAAGTAAACCAGTACCCACACCTAAATCAAGAATATTTGCGGTTTGTCTGGCGCTTGGAAAAATCAAGCGTAGAGTGTCTTTAAATTTTGTTGGTAATTGATAGTCTAACTCTTTTTTTAAATGCTGCTCATAATGAGGTGCATAGCTATTAAATAATTGTTTTACATAATGCGTTGAGGCATTTTGTAAAGGTTTATTTTCTAAGGCGTGTAGCATAAATGTTGATGCATGATCGTTAGAATCTATTTCAATTGCTTTTTTAAGATAGATGGCTGTTTGAGTTTTATTTTCTTCGCGCGAATAAATAGCGGCAAGATTAATGTGCGCTGAAGCGTGAGTTGGCACTATCTTAATTAACTTTTTAAAAAGTTTTTTGGCATCCGTTGCGGCAGATGTATTCATGCAAGCCACACCCAAATTATATAAGTACTCAGTATTATTAGAATCTTTTTTAAGTAAATCTTCATAGTGGGGTACAGCGTTTTGATAACGTTCATGAGTCATAAACGTAGCTGCTAAATTGTTTTGAGCTTCTATTGAGTCATTATTATACGCCAGGGCTTTTGCAAACGTATCAATAGCGAGTTGCGCGCGACCTTGTTTTAAATGCAGTGTACCTAAGTTAACGAGGGCATCACAGTGCTCACTGTCTAAGGTTAAAACGCTTTGGAAATGTGGTTTTGCTTTTTTTAGTTGATTGCTGTTTAAATAAAGAGTACCCAAATAAAAATGCGCATTAAGATGACATTCATCGAGAGTGAGTACATTTTTAAATTGTGTAATGGCTTCTATTTCTCTTGATAATTTAATAAACAGTAAACCTAAGGCATAATGCGTATCTAAATTACCGGGTTCTAAGTGAGCCGCTTTAATGTATAAATTTAATGATTCACTGTAACGTTTTTTCTTTTGGTATAAATTAGCTAAATTATTTAAACTAATTAAGTTTGTTGCTTCAATGGTTAAAGCAGTTTGATAGGCTTTTTCTGCCTCTTGTAATTGATTACTTTTTTGATAAGCATTGGCTAAATTATTAAAGTAACTTGGTTCTTCTTTGTGTAACTTTATCGCTTTTTTAAAGAAGGTAATGGCTTGCTCAGTTTTGTTTATTTGTAAGTAAAGTACACCCATTAGATGATTTAGTTGATGGTTTTCTGGCTCTTTTTTTAATAAGTTTTGATAGGCTAATTCCGCTGCATGCCAAGCTTTTTCTTGGTGCAGAGTTAAGCATTGCTCAAGGGTATGACTCATAATTTAATTGCCTTGCTAGCTCGTATCATTTTTAGGTGTGGTAAACCATCTTCTAAATAGGTGTTTCCTTTCGTAATAAAATCAAAGGATTTATAAAAATTTTCTAAGTACGATTGTGCAGAAATAGTAATGGATTCATCGCTGTGTTGCTCAAGCAAAAAATTAAGCATGTGCTGCATTAGACGTTTAGCAATGCCTATATTTCTGTGCGTAGATTTTGTGATTAATCGACCTAGGCTCATGGCTTGTTTATCAGAATCAAACATAACTCTTCCGTAACCGACAAGAATTTTTTTATGATAAGATAAAAAATGTGTGGCAAGACCATCTTTATTGTCCAAATCTTGATAAGGGGCATTTTGTTCAACGATGAATACTTCATTTCTTAATTGAAGTAATTGGTAGAGTTGTTGTTTACTAAGTTCATCAAAGCTAAGCTTAAAAGAATTTAGCATGCATTGATTTCCTTTTGCTTCATTAATCTGAGAAGTGCCTTGCTGGCAATGGCGCGATGACTTATTTGATTTTTTGTTGATGCATCTAACTCAGCAGCAGTTTGATTATATTCCTTAAGGAAAAAAATAGGGTCATAACCAAAACCGTGGTTGCCTTTTTGTTCCTTTAATAGTGTGCCATAAAATTGACCTACAGAAATTAAAGGCGCAGGATCTAATGCATG
>CAWVYD010000210.1:0-3451 GCA_963934185.1 uncultured Legionellaceae bacterium
TAGCGCTTTATTGAGACATTTAGATTATTCGGACCATAAAGCACATTGGTATGATTCTTTAAGAAGTAAAGTCAATACAAAACAGTACCAATTTTGTACGCAAGATGAATTTGATCAAACTTTTGTTTCGTTTATCAATGTAATTGAATCCATGGGGCTTGAGTTCTACCCAGCAGACTTTTCCGCGTTTGCGGAAGAGGCTAATCCAATCATATTAATGGGACGTATCGTTACACTCCTTAAATCACAGCATTTACAACCGAAAAATCTTAATTCGCAATGGCAAAATATTACCACCTTTCCTTTGGATCAAAGCTATGAAGCCATTCGTGTCTTAACGGATAGTCAGCACTCGAAAAGAAAGTGTGGTTTTTTATTGCCAGAGATGGAATTAACTCGTGTAACGGAGCCTATGACGGGAGCTTTCGTTGGCGTGGCTACGGTGACGGATTATCATAACATTAATGACGTATGTGATTTTTGGCGATACATTGCTTTTCAATCAAGGTCTAACTCCATAAGTTTTTACCAAAAAGCACTTACTCTTGTTGGTGAAATGACGCTAACAGATAAGCAGCATCTTAAAATAATACAAATGTTAGCTGGCAGCACGTGTGGTAGCAATCATAGCTCAAGTGAGATAGAACAAGAGTTGCTAGAACTTGAAAAGTGGCAACAATTTTGTGCGTTGATAGAGAACATTGAGCGTTCCAGTGTTGTTGTACGCGCATTGGGAGCGATGCAAGCGGCTGGCTCACTTAAAAGAGATTTTTTGGAGCATCTGACTCGGTTAACGCAAACGCCTAATTTGACCTTTCTTAACAGCATTGCGGAATACATTACGAATTATATTAGTGGTTTAGGTGCTTCTGATCTAGCTATCATTGCTGTTGGGGGAAACCCTCTTGATGCGTTAAGCCAATTATCCTATCGATTGAGTAACATTATTTCTACCGCTGGCACGGATATTTACTTGGGTGCTCGTTTTTACTTTAAAGACGGCGCTTGGCAAACACTTGATATAAAACAATACATTGAACTTCAATACTCTGTTCCCCATTGGGATTATGGTAACACGAGTGGAAAATCAATTGGTCAACTTTTACAACCTCATTTAAGCACGTTTAACATTCAAACCATTGCTGAGCTTAATGCCATTCAATATTTGCCTATTAATAGACCTCAGAACATGGGAGCACTAAGTTTTTGTTTAGGATTTTTTATTGATGCGCAGATGGCTTTAGACATGGAATTACTTAATGTGTTGTTTGAGAAAATAGATTCTCAGCCGATGCTTGAACAAATTGATTTGGTGAATTTTTTAGATGAGAATTTTAGTCATGCGTTTAAGGAAGAGTATTTCAGTGAGAAGAAACAGCAATTACGAAATGCCCTTGATGGCTTAACGGCGAGGCAAATTTCTTTGCTGGATAATTATGACTTTTCGGATGCCATTAAGCGTTCATTAATTAACATTGAATCGGAAATGGTTCGTAAAGAACCATTAACATCACTTCAACAATTAACCACATTAAACGATCAATTTTCACGTTTGCAAGACATGTTTATGCCGGATGATTTTTCAAAATTCATTGAACGCTTAGTGGCAATTAAAGAGGACTTGCAGGACCTGTCTAGGGTGTGCGATCTCTTAGATATTATTATCAGCCAGCAGTCATTAACGACGTTTAACACGATTTTTTTAAGAAATAAAATTACTCCTTGTGAGTCGGGAGCCAATGGTGATTTACTAAATAAAATCATTGCTTATGCTGGCGATGCGAATGTTATCAATGAATCCGTTTGGCAAATTGATCCATTGAAATTGCATGAAACCTTGGCAACCTTATTTCTTAAAGCCAGTGTAGGCGATATTGCATCTGCTGAATATAAGCATGATATTAATTTGCATATTCAGAATCTTTATACGGTTATATTAGGCTATCCTCACGCGCAAGATTTGTTGTTAAAGAGTATTGATTTTTTAGAAAATGACAGCGACGGTTCTTATTTGAAAAACGTTGAACGATTAATGAATTGCTTTCATTTTTTAAGCGAAATTTTTAGTGCGACGGGCGATCAAAAAACCGTAAATGATATGACTGTATTTTATTCCCTTCTCGCGCATTATCATGACAAGCCGGATGATTTTTTAAGCTTATCCGAAAAAATAATGGCAAATGGTAATCAAGACAAAGCTAGGTTTCTTTTTCAGCTTGCTTCTAGTTTGCTCGACAGTGGCCATTGCATTGATGATTTATTTGATTTAATCGATGTGTGCTTTGATGATGAAAGTCAATTTAAGGTGTTAAAAAGCTGTTATGCCACGCCGCCATATCCAAGTATTTCAAATGCACTTAACTGGTTGAAGCAGAATGATTTTACGGAACACTATAACGCGTTTAGTTTAAAGCCCTTTGGTGAGAGGCGTTTGGAATACACGTTTACACAGACCAATTTTAATTTGAAAAAAAGCGAGTTTAGTGGCGTTGAGTCAGACGTTTTTGTAGAGAGTGTTGGTGTAAATGTTGATGAATTGTTAACCTTAAACCGAACGAAGTCCGTTCAAAATCTTCAAAATGAACTCGATGTTTTTAGGGGGCACAAAAACTTATTGGAAACACAAACTCAGGAACTGCTTTGTTTGTGCATTGAATTATTAGCGAGAACAGCGTTTCAAACGGATTCACAGCGTTTGTCTGGTGTGTCTTCTCAGGAATTAAACACGACGCAAGTCATGTCTGTTTATGCCATGCTCACCCAAAAAACCACAAAAGTTATCAATCAAATTGATACGGGTGAAGGAAAGTCACGTTCATCAATGATCTTAGCAGCCGTTAAAGCCATTCAAGGTAATACGGTTGATTTTATCACCAGTGACATGCCGTTAGCTCAGAGAGATTTCTTTGCTTTTAAGCAATTTTTTACAGCAATAGGCATTCCTGTTGGTTTAATTAGTTTGCGAACACCTAAGGAATTATATCAAAAGGGTGGCGTTAATTTTTCAGACAATGAGCAATTATTACTGCTGCGTAATCGTAGCGACATTGAGCAATTAGAATTTTCCTATTTAGATGCTGAGATTGAAAATCGTTGTGCGATTGTCGATGAGTACGATCGTTTTGCTTTTGATAAAAGTAAAGATTCTTATAACTTTGCCAGTAAATCAACAAGGCTTGCCAGTTACTTATGGGTTTATCCGTTACTGGTTGGTTTTATGCAGCAGCAGGAAGAGTCCCTCGTTTGGCAAGATGGAAAACCTGTTTTTAATACCTTGTTGGATGCGTTTCAAGGGTATGTAACGCTGCATGATACCAACATAATGCATCAAGCCAGCTTAGACGTTTTAAAACGTGAACAACCAGAACAATTGACGCTATGGCTTCAGTCTTCATTCACAGCGCTCTCGTTAAAAGATAAGGAGCATTACGTATTAACGTCAAAAGAAGAC
>CAWVYD010000211.1:0-3378 GCA_963934185.1 uncultured Legionellaceae bacterium
GCTAAAATACCGGAGCCGGTGCCGTAATCACATAAAATCTTGTCCGTCACATCGGTTTTATCTAAAAATGACAAACAAAGCGCCGTTGTTTGATGTGTGCCGGTACCAAAAGCCAAACCAGGATCAAGCATTACATTGACCGCACTTGGCGCCGGCGGCTCATAGTGCGTAGGACAAATCCATAAACGTTCACCAAAACACATCGGCTTAAATGACTTTAACCACTCACGTTCCCACACTTTGTCTTCAAACTGCTTGGTCTCAACGCATACATCCGTCAGCACAGACTCAACCAATGCTTTAGCTGCCAACATTAGCGACTCATCATTAAACAACGCTGTTAACACCGTTTGCTGCCAAAGCGGCGTGGTATTTAATTCCGGCTCATAAATGGGGGTGTCGGTCTTATCAGTAAACGTTATCGACAACGCACCCAGCGCTTCTAACTGCTCACTTAACGAATAAACCCGCTTTTGGTTTAACTCACTTACTATTAATTCAAACCACATAATTCTTTCACTCTTTTTCAAATTAAAATATTGGAGGTGACTTTCAGGTGAAAAATAAAACGCTCTGTTAAATGGGAGTAAGGATACGATAAAGAATTATCAACAATTTTAAAGATAACAGGGCTGCGCTTATTTCACTCAATTACTATATTTTCATTTACGACATGTATATATTGAAATCATCTTAGAACTTTGATAGTATGTGAAACATAATTCATCACATGTTAACTCTTTTATGCTGAATAGCAATAGCATCCAAATTTGCGATGCCAATATACATAGTGGTGAAAAAGCAACCCTCGCATTACCACTGCCAGAACAATACAGCTGCTCGCCAATGTACATGCCCATTAAAGTCATTAATGGTAAGCATCAAGGCCCCTGTTTGGTGGCTTTATCAATGTTACACGGCGATGAATTTATTGGCCTTGATATTATCAACCAACTCTTTGACGAAATTGACCCGAACGAGTTGTTTGGCAGCCTCATTCTTATACCTGTATTAAACGTTTATGGCTTAACGCATTACCCAAAAACGAGCCCGACAGGCGCCTCACTCGCCGATTCTTTTCCTGGTAATGAAAAAGGTACTTATGGCGAACGTATTGCCCATATATTCACACAACAAATATTAACCAAAGCAGACTTTTGCATTGAAGTTCAAACCGGCGGTTTGAACCACGAAAGCTTCCCACACGTTTACTGTAATTTTGATGAAAAACAATCCGTAAAAATGGCGAGAGCCTTTGAAGCCCCGGTGATATTAGAAGTTGAAACCTCATCCAATAAGTTCAGACAAACCACTGAGAGCTTAAACATCCCTTTACTTGTCTATAAAGCAGGGGAAGCAATGAGATTAGACCAAATAGCGATAAGCCTTGGTCTCACCGGCATTCAAAATGTAATGAAAAAAATGTCGCTTCTTGAAAGTGATATTGAAAACGTAACAACCCCCATGATATCAAAGGATGATGACTGGCTACTTGCTCCCTCGTCTGGCATTTTGCATACCGAAGTTAGCCTCGGACAACAAATTAAAAAGGGTGAAAAGATAGGCCGTCTATCCGATCCCTTTAGTAACGAAAACTCAACGGCTATTACGTCTAATCTCGATGGTATTGTTGTCGGCATCAACCGCGCTCCACTTATCCAGGAAGGGCTTTCAATTTTTAAAATCGCTTCTTTTATCGATAACAAACAAGCCGAAGCAGAACTTGAAGAATGGGGCGAGCAAAACATTAGTCCTGATACGCTGTAACCTTGAAATCTGAATCGATTTCAAAAAAAGGTCTTTTGATCTGGGGTTTATGCGCTCTTTTCTTTACCTATGAATTCATGCTTAGAACCGTTCTAGGCACCTTTGAGCACCCTTTGCTTTATGATCTTAACCTGTCATTAATTGGATTTTCCATTCTAAGCTCAACAGCCTACCAAGGCGTGTATGGTGCTATGCAAATACCTGTTGGCATCATTTTAGATAAGTTTGGTTTAAAAAAAGTATTATCGCTTGCTATCATGGCCTGTGCTTTTTCTGTTCTTTGCTTTGCTGCCACACGCCAATTCAACTCTGCATTTGTTTTTAGACTTTTAATGGGCCTGGGATCATCCTTTGGTTTCATTGGCTTATTAGTGGTTGTTTATGATTGGATGCCAAGTAATAAAATCGGCTTATTCATAGGCATGTCCCAATTCATTGGTACACTTGGCCCAATGATAGCTGCGGGCCCTCTAAACGCCATTGCAGAAAGTGGTGGCTTAAGTTGGCGACTGGTATTTTTATGCTTAGGAATATTTGGTATATGTCTCTCGGTACTTGTCTTTATTTATGTTGAAAACAATCGGGATTTTGCAGGAAGCTTTCAAATTCTAAAACGCTCAGCGCCTATGAAAAACATGCTGATGAATCTAATCAAACAACCTCAAGTGTGGTTTATTGGACTCTATAGCGCATCGATTTATTTCACTATTGAGTACTTATCGGAAAATAGCGGTAAAACCTTTTTAATGTTACATGGCTATTCATCTCAATCATCCTCTAATTTAATAACCCTTTCCTGGTTAGGTTATGCGATTGGTTGTCCATTTTTGGGGTGGCTATCCGATCTGATTTGCCGCAGAAAAATAATATTAGTCACTGCCGCTGTCATAAGCTTCATATCAGTACTCATAATTGTTTACACCCCCTCTTACTTCGCACTCGTCTGTGTCGGTTTTTTTGCGTTAGGTTTTGGTGCAAGTGGCCAAAGTGTGGCATTTGCTACCATTGCTGAACAATGTGAATCGAGTTATCGTGCTGCAGGTCTTGGCTTTAATAATGCATTCATTGTTGTACTTGCCTCTATCAATGCGCCTCTCATTGCAGGGATTTTAAATCAGTTTAAGCACGTTAACAGTGCGTTAACTATTGGTGATTATCAATGGGCTTTTATTGTTTTAATTACCTTTGTGGCCATAAGCCTCTTAACTTCTTGTTTCCTTATCAAAGAGACTTACTGCAAGTCAGCAAAATCATCGACGAAACTGCAATACTGATTTATACCCATGGAATGCTTAAATGCAACCACCCCTTACAATAGCCAAACGTAAGCGCCTCAGTCGTGTCGATATGCGGGATTTTAATGAGTATTATTAAGTGATTTATAATGGTTCAGCTTGTCGCAAACCACTAAATCATCATTTTTGAGGCGCTTACGTGCTGATTGGTAGATCGCAAAAATTCAAATTGGCGCGGCATACATAAGTATGTGAGCCGATTTGAATTTTGGGGTTCTGCCAAGCAGTGCCAAGGCTAAAAGAAAAAACGCCGAGCCTTGAGTGCTGATTGGTAGATCGCAAAAATTCAAATTGGCGCGGCATACATAAGTATGTG
>CAWVYD010000212.1:0-3224 GCA_963934185.1 uncultured Legionellaceae bacterium
GGTGCGAAGCGCCGGCCGACACTCACACTAATGCCTTAATTCAATGGTATTGGTGAGTAGGCAATACTAAGTTAATGCTTATTCAGGCTCGCTTGTTGAACAGAAATAGCATGGAAACATGGGCCGAATAGGTAGGGTTTATATACCATGTTAGAAAGGACCTTTATTTGATACTTTTCTGTGTTATTTCTTGATTCTTTTGGTGAAGTGCGCGTACACGCCCTAGACGACAATTAACTTTACCGATCGGCAAAGTTAATTGTCGTCTAACTAGCGGTAATTAAAATATTACGTAATTAATTTGTTAAGGAGTTAATTCGTACCTAGATTATATCGTAGTTGGTATATGTTAATTAAAGGGCAGATAGATGTTAAATTTTGATAAATTGGTACAATGGTGCGCTTAATTCTAGGGGATGTTTTATATGTACATAGATTCACATTGCCACATTGATACGATTGATTTATTACCAGAACATGAAGGAAGCATGGATGCGTTAATGACGGAAGTGAGAGACGCTAAGGTGTCTCATATGCTGTGTGTTTGTATTGATTTAGCCTCGCTGCCTAATATTCAAGCGCTGGTTGAAAAATACGATAATGTGAGTTATTCGGTAGGCACGCATCCCAATGTGATTTTGGAAACAGAACCGTCCGATGCGCAATTAATAGCGCTGGCAAATGATCCTAAATGCATTGCCATTGGTGAAACAGGATTGGATTATTTTCGAAACGAAGGAGACATGAATTGGCAACGTATTCGGTTTGAACAGCACATTCGTCTTTCAAATCAATTAAACAAACCATTAATTGTTCATACGCGCCAAGCGGCAGAAGATACCGTGAGTGTGCTTAAAACGAATGGGGCTGAGCAGGCAATAATGCATTGTTTTGCTGAAGACTGGCAAATTGCTCAGCGCTGCCTGGATCTTGGTTATTATATTTCACTGTCTGGTATCGTCACGTTTAAAAATGCGCATCAGGTACATGACGTCGTAAAAAAAGTACCGCTGGATAGGCTGTTAATTGAAACCGACTCACCGTATTTAGCGCCAATGCCTTATCGTGGTAAGCAAAATCGTCCCAGTTGGGTGGCGCATGTCTGCAGGGCAATTGCTTTATTGCGCGGTATGCGTGAGGAAGAGGTGGCTGAAATAACAACGAATAATTTTTTGCGCCTATTCCCAAGCGTCAGTCTTTAACGTTATTTAAAAATAGGCGAGCGCGATGGATACGTGAGCGAATGGTGCCTATAGGGCAGTTAAGTTGTTGTGCAACATATTCATAAGAATCGCCGTTGATTGCTATTTGCAACAGCATATCGCGTACTTTAGAGGGTAATTTTGAAAAACGCTTGAGCCGTGATTGCAGTGTTTGCTCATTGATTAACAGTTGTTGAGGGCTGCTTACTTTTGGGATATTAAGGGTACTTTCATTAAAATCATCATAGTTCATGGCATGTGAGAATAAGCGTTGATTGCTTTGGCGAAAATAACTGCTGATGGTGTTCATGACAATTCGATAATGCCAGGTAGTGAAATTGGCATCAAATTGAAAGGATGCGAGTGAGCGATATAATTTAAGCAGGACTTCTTGTGTGATGTCTTGTGCGTCTGCTTGGGTATTTACGTAATGACGCACGAGACTAAGGGTTTTTTTCTGGTAGCGGTGTAGCAATTGTTCGATTGCATGCGGATCGTTATTGCAGGCTAAGGCAATTAATTGTTGATCATCTAATGAGGGCATAGTTTGAGACACTGGCAGCTCTTGTCGTTATTGTGAGTTCTGTAATATTTATCGGATAGAAAAGCAAAATCTTTATCTTAAATAACGAGACTTTTCATTTAAAATTAGATAGAATGTCGAGCTTTATGTTTAACAGTCGACCCCTATGGAATTCAAAGAACTTAAGAAACACATTTTAAACGAGCTAGATGAACTGCAAGCTGCTGATACTAAAGAAATTGATGTATATGGCATAACGTCCATTACCGATTTATTTATTATTTGTTCAGGCCGTTCAACCCGGCATGTAAAAGCCATCGCAAGCAAATTAGTTGAAAAATTAAAACACATCAGCGAACCAGCCATGAGTATTTCGGGAATGGAAACGGGTGAATGGGCTTTGATTGATTGTGGTGACATGATTGTTCATATTATGACTAAAGACGTGCGAGCCTTTTATAATCTTGAAGAGCTATGGACTATCGATAAAAAGTCAAGTGATACTACTGAAGAAACGGTAACGGATTAGTCTGTGAATTTAGAATTGCTGGCCTTTGGTCAAAAAATGCCGCTTTGGTTGCAAGAAGGTATTATTAGTTACCAAAAGCGTTTGCCTAATTCTTGCTCGCTAAGCATCACAGAGCTACCTTTGCTTAAACGCACAAAAATGGCAAGCAGTCAGCTATTAAAGAAAGAAAGCGATCTGATGCTTTCACATATTAAATCTAGCGCGCATGTCATTGCGTTTGAAATTGAAGGGAAACAACTAAGTTCCGTTCAAATGGCTAAGCGCTTGGCGACGCTAGAACAGCAAACCTCTCACATTCAATTTTTAGTGGGAGGCCCTGAAGGCTTAAGTGACGCATGTTCAAGCAAAGCAAATGAAAAGTGGTCTTTATCGCCCTTAACGTTATCTCATCCTTTAGTACGTTTATTTTTGGTTGAAAGTTTGTATCGAAGTTGGGCGATTAATAATAATCATCCTTATCATAAGTAATTGATTACTCTTACCCCCCATTACTTAGAAACGTGCATGAATTAACGTTCGTATTGTTATTAAAAATTGATGTTATGATTGAATGAAAACGCAGCTATGTTTAATGGTACACCGAGTTTGTTGACTTAATAAAATCAATGAATGAATGATGACATGGTGAAAGGTTAAATGTGGCAGTTAATGCGCGCACATTCTTTCAGTAGTGATGTCTCTTAAAATTTAATGGAATAATCATTAATGCGTAATGCATATTCTACGTTAGCAAACAAACAACAAGAAAAACGTCTGTTTAAAGCGCGTTTTATTGTCTTGGCAGGCCTCCTATTCTTTTTAACCTTATTACTTATAGGGCGTTTATTTTTTTTAAGTGTTGTCCAATTTCATCGTTATCATACCCTTTCAAAGCAAAATCAGATTAACACGATCTCTATTCCTCCTACGCGAGGTTTAATTTTCGATAGGAATGGTAATTTATTAGCAAAAAACATTCCTGTATTCAGTT
>CAWVYD010000213.1:0-3207 GCA_963934185.1 uncultured Legionellaceae bacterium
ACAGCGCGCGGATCACAAGAGATTTATTTGACGTGATAGTTTTTTGTACTTGGGGTACGATGGGCTCTAAGCGAGGCGGCACAAAAACACATCCCGTAGAAAGCATGCAAGAGGCGAAGCAATTAATGGACGGTATTTTAAAACGCAGGGAGCAGCGAGGGTATGGTTTGAAAAACAAGTAGAAGGAAGTAGATAATGAATGATATTAAAACGTTTGCCTTACTGGCAGCGCTTAGCGCGATATTGGTATTACTTGGCGGATTTATGGGTGGCCAAGCAGGAATTATGGTGGCATTACTTTTCTGCGGAGGCATGAATTTTTTCGCCTATTGGTACTCAGATACGATGCTGCTTAAAATGTATAATGCAGAGCCACTTGAGCCATCTCATTTTGTTTTTATGATGGTGAGTCAATTATCCGAGCGAGGCGGCATTCCCATGCCAAAGGTCTTTCTGATTAATGATCCCAGCCCGAACGCCTTTGCAACTGGGCGAAACCCAGAAAATGCGAGTATTGCCATTACTACAGGGCTAATGGATAGTTTAAACCGAGCAGAAATCAAAGGCGTGCTTGCGCATGAAATGGCGCACGTTTTGCATCGAGACACCTTACTTTCAACCATCACTGCTACCTTCGCCGGTGCTATTAGCGGTATTGCTAATATGCTCATGTGGACAAATATATTTTCAAACCATCATGATGGTGAATCTAGTGCTAATCCTATTGTTCAAATTGCAATGATGATATTTGCCCCTCTTGCTGCCTCTCTTATTCAAATGGCTATTTCACGCTCGAGAGAATTTGAAGCGGACAAGGGAGGAGTGATGCTTTGTGGAGAGCCCATGGCACTTGCGAATGCGCTTTTGAAGATAGAGCAATGTGCACATAACACTACGTTTAAGCAAGCAGAGTCCCATCCCGCTAGCGCGCATTTATTTATTATTAATCCATTGCGCGGTGAAAAATTAATGGAGCTGTTTCAAACGCACCCATTAACCGCTGAGCGTGTTAAAAGACTTAGGCTGATGACTTAATTTAATTAGGTGAGTAAATACAAAAAGTGTCAAAAACGATCAATGCTTTTATTAGTGCTATGGTCGTTACTTAGCGTTTTACACACAAGTTTATCCACAGATATTGTGGATAAAAATAAAGTGAGTATGTTTATTTTATTTTTTTAAATCAGATAGTTAGGTAAAAATATATTGATAGATACAACGTGTCTTTTGATATTACTCACAGGGTAAGTGATAGAGAAACATATAGAATACCGCGGACTAATTTATCATAAATTAGTTTATTTTACAGTGTTAATATGAATAATTTTTAAATTAAATAGTTTGACTTTTATCTTCTAATACAAGGAGAGTTTAAAAGAAAAAACCAGGGTAATATTAACTCAGACAAATACGTCGTGGAGAATTAAAAGGTACTATTTTTTTGATTTTTTGGCTGTTTCTAGTACATGAATTGAAAGTAGGTAAGTGAAATTACTTATTAGTTGAGTTCGAATTGAATCGTGTGGGTATTCCAGGCTCTTTGGTGCCATCTTGGCGAACACTTAAACGCAAACCCATGAACAATAGATTATCACCTTTTTAAAAATGAGTAGGCGAGAAATGCTGTGTTGAATAAAGGAAAAAAAATCAGCTGCCACCTGTAAAAAAAACACTTGCAACCCTAATAATGAATTTAGACCCTTTTGCTTAGAAAGACGCAAATTAATTGATTTAGGCGAATGAGCGAGTAATAATCGAAAAATTCCTGAAGAACCAATTCTTACACATTAAAAATGTGTATATTAAATTTACATAGGCGATAATAATGAAGATAGGTAGAAACGATCCTTGTTCATGTGGCAGTGGAAAAAAACACAAAAAATGCTGTTTACATAAGCAATCACAAGTGGACTTAAAAAAATATCGTACTGCTCCCTCTCCTGAGTTTAATCCTCCAGTAATAGTTGACTTACAAATTGAGCCCTTTAATGAGGGCCTGAGCCTTGAAAAAAAACTTATGAGCTATGTAAAATCTAATCATAGTGATTTTATAAAAGATTCCGAAGAGCAAATGCAAACGCTTTTATATCGATTAGTATTTAGAGGATATGATATTAAAATAGTTAAAAGTTGTCTTAAGTTAGCCAGAGAGCCTTTTATCATTCCATGGGCGTTGTATAATTTCGTTCCTGATTTATTTGATCAGCTAGAAAAAGATGAAACAGAAAAAAATATAAAAGATAGCACTATAGCAATAGAGTTTAATCAGCAAAAGGATAACGGTCTAAGCTCTTCAGAGACTGAACTTTTAAACAATCTTAACGCTACGTATTTTAGCTTTTACAAGGTAAAAAAAATTGGCTCGGATGGTTATATTACCATTGAAAACTTACTATTTGATATTGAGCATCGCGTTTTTGATAAACTTTTAATAAAGAACTTAAGTGATGGAAGTATTATTTATGCTCGAGTTATTCATCACAAAGATGAAGATGTGATTTATGGTATTTGGCCAATGTTGATCCCTCCGGCTTATTTGGGGCGAGTTATGAGTTTCAAAAGGCAGTGTATCGAATTAAATAACAACCAAGCACTTATCAGTTATTTATTTAGAACACGCTTTGAATTTGATTCACGAGATATTTTATCTCTTATTATTGTAAGTATGATTGAAGGAGAGGGCTCAAGTATTAACGGTATTGTTAATTAAACGCCATTTCACAAGTGAAGTGCAACACGTTTTAAGTGATAAATATTGGACGTGTAATAATCACGTAAAGGCGAGTCGCTAAGCTAGAGTACTTTACACTAACACTTAAAAAATATGAAAGTGGTTAGTTTGATTATCAGAGAAAATTGGTCGAGCTTAAAGTTAAGCGCAGGCACATCCATGTGCATTTTTCAGTCTTCATGACTCACGCTTAAATTTAAACTCGTAGTTACAATATAATTAAATACGATGAGGAAGGGTAGTCGAGGATGGCTGCCTGTTTTGTAAGAGAACTCTTAACCTGACTCATTTAGGATTTTTTATACGGGCTTGGGAAGCAACGGTTAACGCTTACATTTGAACTCGTGCTTACTATGTTATCAAATTCAATTAAAGGAATGCTTAGCATTCTGTATGGGATTTATTGATTTAAAAATTAATATATCGATAAAGTGTGGGCCTAGAGATATTCAAGATATTGCAAATTTCTGATATAG
>CAWVYD010000214.1:0-3158 GCA_963934185.1 uncultured Legionellaceae bacterium
TGTAAGTAGCGAGGTAAAAGCGCGCATAGATGGCGCAGGTTTGAGTTATTCTTAGAAGTTAACTATTTATCGTTTTTTTTAGTCCCGTTCGGGCAGATTTTATTTGATGTTCTAAACTAATGGAGGCCATAAACCTAAACCAAGCATCGTGATAGATTTACAGGTCAATTTCGATGCTTTGCCACCAGCGGCCTCACAAGAATAAGCATAGTGCTTTATTCAATTTAACACCAGGTTTATTTGGCAAGGAGAGCCATGCAACCTACGTCCCGCCTATATTTTTGCCTTTTATGCTATCAAAAAGTCCTTATTTGCAGTCATTGCGATCGTGGTCATGAATACTGTTCTAAAGTCTGTTCAAGTGAAGCTCGAAAAATAAACATGAAAGCCTCTTCTAGCCGTTATCAAGACACCTTTAAAGGAAAGCTAGCTCACGCTCTTCGTCAAGCAGACTATAGGGGAAGGAAAAATAAAGTGACGCATCAGGGTTCCGAAGCGCCAGTAAGTAATGCTCTACTATATTCGATCGAAAACAAACCAGAAGAAGAGAATAATGAACAGGCAATAGAAACACCTTGTTGCTGTTTTTGCGGTAAAGAAGTGTCTAAGTTTTATCGTCGCTCATTTATTCGTCATAAAGATAGAAAATCGCATTCTTTTACTTCTGATTAAGATCATTATTTTTAAATCATTACTAATCAGAGGAGCACTATGGCTATTTTAGAAGAACTTAAAGCGAAAATACTTCGCTACTATCATGTGGAAAAATGGCGTGTGGGCACTATTGCGCGTCAATTAGGTGTTCATCACACAACGATTAAGCGTTTACTGTCTCGAACAAGCGTTAAGAAAACGGATGTTTTTTCACAGCCTTCGATTATTGAACCTTACTTACCGTTTATTCTTGAAGAGCTTCAGCGTTACCCCAAGCTTACGGCCAGTCGCCTTTATGGTATGGCTCAATCTCGTGGTTATGAAGGCGGTCCAGATCATTTTAGACATTTAATTTCTGTTTATCGTCCTCACAATGCAGCGGAGGCTTTTCTTCGTTTAAAAACCTTAGCAGGTGAGCAAGGACAAGTCGACTGGGGGCATTTTGGACATCTAACGATAGGTAATGCAAGGCGTCCTTTGATGGCCTTTGTGGTGGTGCTCAGTTATTCAAGAAAAATATTTTTACGCTTTTATTTAAATCAACGGACTGAAAATTTTTTAAGAGGCCATGAAGCAGCTTTTCAATATTTTGACGGTGTACCGCGCGTTTTATTATATGACAATTTAAAAAGTGCTGTTCTTGAACGTCAAGGTGATGCCATTCATTTTAATCCAACGCTTCTTTCCTTTGCGGGGCACTATTGCTTTGAGCCACGTCCTGTTGCTGTTTATCGCGGCAATGAAAAAGGTCGAGTCGAGCGCGCTATTCGTTATATTAGAGATAACTTTTTTGCTGCTCGTGAGTATAAAGATTTAGACGATTTAAATGCTCAAGCAGCGCACTGGTGCGATACGCAAGCCTCTAATAGACCTTGCCCTGAAGATAAAACACAAACAGTGAGAGAAGTATTTAAAAAAGAACAACCGCGTTTAATTTCTTTGCCGGAGAACCCTTTTAATTGCGATGAACGAGTTGAAGTGAAAGTGGGTAAAACACCTTATGTTCGTTTTGATTTAAATGATTATTCGGTGCCTCATCATCATGTTAGAAAAACACTAACGGTTAATGCAACGCTTAAAACCATCACTGTTTTAGAAGGGGTTGAAGTCATTGCAACCCATGTTCGAAGCTATGATAAAGCCAAACAAATTGAAACTAATGAGCACATCGAAGCGCTTTGTAAACGTAAAAAGGAAGCACGACTTCATAGAGGACAAAACAGGCTAACTCACACCATTGATTGCGCGCAAGATTTTTTAGAAAGTGCCGCCGAATGTGGTTATTCATTAAAAAACATAACCAAACAACTCCTTAATTTGCTCGATGATTACGGCGCTGAATTATTAGAAGAAGCCATGAATGAAGCCTTATTAAAAAAGAGCCCTCATCCAAATTCAGTGCGGTTAACCATTCAAAAAACACTTGATGAACGCAAAGAAATTCCTGGCGTTAAAGTTCCTATTAATGATGAGCGTCTTAAAGATATCAGTATAAAACCTCATGAATTATCAGACTATGATCTGGCGCTTAATGAACAGTTACTAGACAAGGAAACATAAGCAATGACACCAACAGATCTATTATTAAACCGGGCAAAAGCATTAAAACTTCATGGGCTTATTTCCTATTGGGATGAAATAAAAAATGAACCTTGGCTTGAGCTTTTTATGCAGCGAGAGGAAGCTTCTCGCATTGAGCGCTCTCTTGAATCAAGACTTAAAAATGCTCGATTAGGACGGTTTAAAACACTGGATAAATTTGACTGGGGTTGGCCCAAAAAGTGCGATCGACCCATGATTGAAAATTGGATGAAAATCAATTTTATGGACGATGTTAATAAACTTAATTTAATTCTTTGTGGACCTAATGGTTCAGGAAAAACAACGATTGCAGTCAATGTCGCCTATCAAACTGTCTTACAGGGAAAAAGCGCTTTAGTGACAACGGCAGCTTCTATGCTTAATGAATTAGCATCACTTGATAGTGATAATGCACTTCGAAAAAGGCTTAAACATTATGTAAAACCAGATGTTCTAATTATCGATGAAATTGGATATTTATCATATTCAAATCGTCATGCAGATTTACTATTTGAAATAATTACACAGCGTTATGAAGTAAAGTCTACGGTGATCACAACCAATAAACCTTTTGGGGAATGGGGAGGGATCTTTCCTAATGCTGCTTGCGTCGTTTCTATTATCGATCGCTTAGTTCACCATTCTGAGATCGTTAATATTGAGGCTGACTCATATAGGCTTAAAGAAGCCAAAGAAAAACAGTTAGCAAAAAAAAGTAAAGTTACAAAAAAATAAAATTGCTAAGCGATATTTATGCACAAGTGCACAGTTTTAGTAGGGCCCCCTTAGTCGGATAAAATTGTGTGCCCTGTGGGTAAATATCGCGGCTGAAGCGATCATTAAGACTTTCGGGCCTACCGATTGAGCGGATTATAAGCAATAAACCTGCGCCATCTATACGCGCTTTTAGGCCGCCGTTAACA
>CAWVYD010000215.1:0-3114 GCA_963934185.1 uncultured Legionellaceae bacterium
AAATAACGTACCAGCACCAATGGCTGTTCCATATAAGCCTAACATCCACGCTTTATCTTGTTTGCACCATTTCATAGTCGACTTAGTTCCCCCCAATTAGACCTAGCCTTGACATAAATGTAGACTTTATTTATGAAAAAGCACGCGGCCAATCGAACATTATAAATAAATCAACATGTTATGTCAATTCAGTGTTCATCGAGGACGCTTTGGGAACATTAAAATCGTTTCTCAGACAGCGACCTATCTCCTTGCGAATAAGTCATTGTTTGCTGATGATTCGACTTAACCGCGGGGCAATCGCCCACATAAAGAAAGCCAATAAACAGGTAACCAAGCCAATTTTCAAAAAAACCATGGAATACAAGCTTAATGTTTCATAACCAATGGTAAGGCCCACAGGTGCTTTAGTTAATGAGGCAACAAACGCCCCGATAAACCCTGCCGACGCATTCGTTAAAAACCACATGCCCATAATAAACCCATTAATGGCCGGCGGCACTAACTCTGCAACCATTGCCACGCCTAATGCACCAATAAATAATTCCCCAAAGCTTTGGAAAAAATAACTGAGCACCAACCACATGCTTGATACTTGATTTTGGCTATCCGCAAAAAATTGTGTGAAATATAAGCTAATAAAACTTAAGCCACACAGTGTCATACCAAACGCAAACTTATGAGCAATGGATAAATCACCAGAACGCTGATGCTGCCTTCGATACCAAGCGGCAAGCACAGGTGATAACAACATAATCCAAATGGGGTTAAATACCTGAAAGCTCTGTGGATTAATCGCTAACCCGAATACGGACGGCCGAACATGATGAATGGCAAAAAAATTAAGTGACGTTGGCATTTGTTGATACAACGTAAAAAAGACAACGGCCTCAAGCATAAGTAAAAAAGCCACCCACATTTTAGCGCGCTCACTGCCTGTTTCTTGCTTCAAGTAATGGAAAAAAAGCCCGGTAACAATAAAAATAACTAGGGTTAAGAGCACTTCTGTTAAGAAAATATGTTGTAATAAATAAGCGCAAGAAAAACACAATAAAATAACGCCAACAATCACTGCGTATAAACGCTTAAGCGATAAAGGCGTCGCATCTGCCCCTGTGGATATATGCCCTATACTTTTTTGTTGATATAAAAAATTAATAATGGCTGAAAACAAACCGAGGAAACTCAAAAAGAAAGCAGCACTCCAACCAAAATGCGCCATTAATTGAGGCCCAATAAGAATGGCAAATACGGAGCCTACGTTTATCGCCATATAATACAGGGTGAAAGCGCCATGTAAACGCGAGTCATTTGGTTCATAACATTTTGCAAGAAGGCAAGATGGATTCGCTTTAAAGAGTCCATTACCAACCGCAATGATGCCAAGCGCAAAGAAAGTGCTTGCCCCACTCACAAACGTTAGTGTGAAGTAACCAAGGCAAAGAACAATAAGGCCAAGCCAAATAGTGCGCTTAGTACCCAAAACCTTATCACCAATAAAGCCACCAAGACTGACTAAACCATAAACTAAGCAAGAATAGGCGCCAAACGTATAAAAGGCTTGCTCTTCTGACATACCTAGTTGACGCACAAAATAAGACGCTAAAATTGCATTAACGGTATAAAAACCGAACCGTTCCCACAACTCCAACATAAAGATTAAAGAAAAAGCCTTCGGTTGCTCTTTAAAGAGTCCTTTCATACTGATATTCCCTAGGGCGTGTTAACCATTCATAACGAAAACAAAGTGTAACAAACTCTCTTAATGAGATGAAGCACCTCGTTTTCTAGTGTTGTGAGCGGTTACTTTAAAGGCTTTGGTTTTATGCCCTGAACCAAGCTTGAAAAATAAGCAAAATAAATGCTTTCCTTTAAATGCATTCTCATTTCTTTTTTACCGGACGCTTTAACAATATACTTAACGTCTGACACAAAATCACAAAGCGTTTTAAGCATGTCGGCATCGCTAGTGCCACGAGTATGAAGCTCTTTCATTTGCTGATTAATCATTCGAATGGTTAGTTTATCGTGAGAATTTAACATATTGACTCTTTAATATTACGGAATTTGATTCAATATTAACAAATCCGCATGATATTTAGAATGTTAAAGACGGTTTAAAACAGAAATTTTAACTTAAATGTGTTTACATCTATGAAATTTAAAGAAGGCGTTGCCTCTGTTGATATTAATTTCTTTTCAAAATCAAAGGCTTTTACTAAAAATGAGTTTTTAACCTTATGTGTGTTGGATTGCTTAAATTGATAGGCTAAAAGCAACGCATTGTTAAGTTTGCATGTATTAAAAACGAAGGGATCCGTTAATTGGCTTGCTTTAGTAGCCACCCGTTTTAACCGAAGCAAGTCTTTTGTTATAGGAAGTTTTTGATGAATTTTCAATAACCCATTCGCCAAAAGCGCTCCGCATTCAGAATAAGCCATCCAATAGGTGTTTTGATTCTTTTGAGTAATCGGCCGCACCTTTATTATTGGCGTATAAAACCTTGGGTATAACAAGAACTGCCGTGCCCACATGCGATAAAACCATGCATAAAAGTCATCACAGCCCAACTGTTTTGCATCACGTAACATTCTAGCCAAGGCTGCTTGGCCTAATGTGTTATCCTCAAGTTTCAAAGCCCCAAAATGTAACCATTCAAGTGCATGATAGCGATTCTCCGCATCACATTTAAGCAGTTTTTTACGTCTATTTTCACCCATTAAAACAACCGAATGCGCGCATAAATTATCTGAAGCATTAATAGAGAGCTGGTTTGCTACCACAAAAGCTTTCCACAGGCGTAAACGCCGGTATATATGCGCGCTCATATGTGCCAAATGGGAAGAGGAATAAAGTAGTGTCGATGCTGCTATTGCGGAAGGTTTCGCTTTTATTGCTATCGCTTGATCATCAGAATCAAAATAATGCAAATGATAATGAATGGCCCCAGGATGAGCTGGGTTTTGTCTAAAAAGCGCATCAATCTCAACTCTTGATTTTGCTAGAAGTTCAACATTATGACGATCATTTGGAAACTCACTAACATAGCCTAACTTCAGCAATAAAAGTGCTAGTTCAAGCTCAACATCATAATTTAATTTTTTTTTATCATCA
>CAWVYD010000216.1:0-3099 GCA_963934185.1 uncultured Legionellaceae bacterium
CACCGCGTTATCAACAGACCGACAGTGGTTTTACTCTGGTAATTAATTCGGAAACATCTGAAAAGTCGCTTAATTATTGGCGCCAAAACTTGCAAAACCTTGCAGGCAATACAGAAATATCGGTTTGGAATACCAGCTATTACAATGAATTTCCCTTGCAAGGCGCTTTATTAACGGATGTGAAACACGGCAGCGTTATTGTATTAGACAATCTTTATCAAACGATGGGAACAGAAAAGGCGAAACGAAACGGTGACGTTCTAAGTACTTACCAACCTTCGTCATACGCATCGGTTATTTTAGTGGGGCCTAAGAGGTTAGATGGAATATCTAATAACCATGAACCTCCTTTTATTGTAGCAGACAGTCTTTTACATTCATCGATTGATGATTTTATGACGCATCTCTTATCTGAACCACAAGCACCTTTTTTAACGGGGGAGTCGCTCGAAGAACAATCTGCACGTTTGTACCATCAAATTGACGTGACGGAGCATTACTATTTTCCCCAAAGCTTACCAAATGACAAAGCGCAAGGATTAGAACGAACGCTGAAAACCACCTTTCCTACGCGCAGTTATCGCATTGAAGTGGGGGCTGAAAGTAGTGATGAGGCAACAGTTAATTTGCAGATAACGCGCCTTGCTTTACCCTTGCATTCTTCATTTACTTATCTGCTTCAGGATGATTTAGAACTAAATAATCCACAGCAAAACTTTGATGAATTAAGTACTAAAGTCACGCAAGGATTATCGTTTATGCAAACGCTGAAATGTTTTTCGGTAACAGACAATGTTTACCATAAACAGCTTGCAGAAAAGATCATAAGTGATTTAAAAGACGAGCAACACTTAGTCCACCAAACAAAACCGTTTAATGGTTGTTTTGCGCGGATGCTGGCAAACGATGCGCATGACTTTACTAATGAATTACAACGATTAAACCAATGGGTTAAAAGCCTAAATGAACCAATGAACTTTGAAAATTTAAGTCAATTGGAAGCGCATACTTCGCTTGTGGTTAAGGTTATTGCTGCCACGGAATACCATGCGGAGCAACGCATTTCCTTTTGGGATAAGTTCTTGAACTTTTTTATGTCTCAAACAAGCGTTCAGTCTGTTAATGCAAGTAAGGCATTGTGCGAAGATGCATTGACTGTTTATAGTCAGACAATTAGCGTTACCTACTTAAGTTTGAAACAAGACTGCTTTCATGCAAAAGCGAAAGTAGGGTTAACAGAAAGGTTAATGAGTTTTATTGAAAGAAAACAAACGACGTCACCATGGACGTACTGCGGTTTATTTCAGCCTCAATTTACTAATGACGAATTAATTTCATCAGCGCAAGCTTTAATAAATGTTATGAATAAAGAACAAGCGCCACAAACGTTGATAAGTGACTTGAACGTATTAGAGGGCACAGAACTGTCCGTTTTTTACAATGAATTTGATGCATTATGCCCAGAGTTAATTACGTTACAAGAAAGTGCTAATACAATGGAGGTAATGTTTTAATGAGTATTTCTTTTAGTGATACAGGCGCGCATGTTCTAAAAACATTAGCTGATGGTGCTTGGCATCATGGCAGTGATATGGCTGAACATCTATCAATAAGTCGAACCGCTATATGGAAGCAGGTTAATGCGCTAAAAGAGCTAGGATATGTCATTGAGTCAGTTCGTTCTAAAGGTTACCAGTTAAAAAAACCTTCCTCAGCCCTCATAAAGGCGTCTATTGAAAGTGCCTTAGTTCAATTAATGCAGACAAACCATTTAAGCCTTGATGTATATCCTCAATTAGCATCAACCAATGACTATTTAAAAGAGGTAAGCTTAGCGCCATTACAGTGTCACGTGTGTTTGGCTGAACAGCAACTTAAGGGACGTGGTCGTTTTAGCCGACATTGGCATTCGCCTTTTGGTGAAAATTTATATCTGTCAATGAAAACCCAACTAACCATACCGTTTGCTAACATGTCTGGTTTTAGTTTGTGCATTAGCCTGGCGCTCATTAATGGTTTGGTAGCTTATGGTTTAAATAGCGGTTTGTTTCAAATTAAGTGGCCTAATGATTTACTGATTAACGGTGAAAAATTGGCAGGCATTTTAATTGAACTTAGCGGCGAAGCGGGCAGTGGCGCACAAGCAATCATTGGGATTGGTTTAAACGTTGCCATGCAAGAAGCAGACATTGATAAACAATGGACATCGCTTAGTAAACATTATGATGAGCCTATTGATAGAAACCGATTGGCAGCCCACATTATTCATGCGTTAAGTCAAACCATTGCTCAATTTGAAACGTTGGGGTTTGCCTCATTTCAAACAGCATGGCAACGGTATGACGCACTCAAAAATACAGACGTAGCGCTATCGTTTTATGACAAAACAATTTCAGGCATATGCCAAGGCATCGATGAAGAGGGAAACATACGTATTAAGCATAATGATGCTACAGTTAAGTCTTACAGTGCTGGCGAAGTGTCGTTTCAGCTAGGTGAATCATAGCCTTCACAAGGAGTCTGATAATGATGTTTCGATGTTTTTTTCTAAGTGTGTGTTGTGTGTTTGTGACTTCATGTCAAACGTTTAATAAAGGCAGTCAAAGCGTTTATCAGCAAGATGGGCCTCCTATTGCAACGCCGGTTGTTTATCAAAAACCGAAAGCGGCGCAGCCAAAAGTAGAACAGAGGAGTCGTTACGGAAACCCAGACTCCTACCACGTATTAGGTAAAACGTATCATGTACTTACGTCATCCAGTGCCTTCAAGCAAACAGGATTAGCCTCTTGGTATGGCACCAAATTTCACGCAAAACGAACCTCCAGCGGCGAACCTTATAACATGCATGCGATGACGGCTGCCCATAAAACGTTGCCATTACCCACATACGTCAAAGTTGTCAATCAAGATAATGGCCGAGAAGTGGTGGTTAAAGTCAACGATCGCGGTCCATTTCATGAGGGGCGCATTATCGATCTCTCTTACGCGGCTGCAAAAGCCTTAGGCGTTGTAAAGCATGGCGTTGCTCATGTTTTAATCGAATCAATTGCTATGGATAATGCGGTAGAGCCTTTATTTTATTTGCAAATAGGCGCGTTC
>CAWVYD010000217.1:0-3096 GCA_963934185.1 uncultured Legionellaceae bacterium
CGCTCTCGTAAAATAAACTTTCCACCTTCGATATCAAGTAAGGCCAAATCAGTTAATACCCGCTTAATACAACCCTTACCTGTCAATGGCAGCGTACACTCCGATAACAACTTTGAAGCGCCAAACTTTGAGGCATGAGTCATGGTGACAATAATATTGTCGGCACCTGCAACTAAATCCATTGCGCCGCCCATGCCTTTAATCAGTTTGCCTGGAATCATATAAGACGCAATATTGCCTTGGCAGTCCACCTCAAAGGCACCCAATACGGTAAGGTCAACATGGCCACCCCGAATCATGGCAAAGGAATCGGCTGAAGAAAATATAGAAGCACCTTCTGCCAACGTTACCGTTTGCTTACCCGCATTAATCAAATCAGCATCAACTTCTTCGTCTAGCGGAAAAGGCCCCATACCTAAAATGCCATTTTCTGACTGCAACATGACATCAATACCTTTCGGTATATAGTTAGCTGCTAAAGTGGGAATACCAATACCTAAGTTAACGTAATAACCATCGCGAAACTCTTGTGCAACTCGCTGCGCCAACTGCTCTCTGGTTAAAGACATAGACCTTCCTCTTTTTAAACTGAATACTATTCTGCTGAACGAATGGTGCGCTGCTCAATATTTTTTTCAAACTCACCGACAATTAATCTATCCACATAAATTCCCGGCAAATGAATTTGATCAGGATCTAATTCACCAATACCTACCAACTCTTCAACTTCAACCACTGAAATCTTGCCTGCAGTTATGGCCATAGGATTGAAGTTTCTAGCGGTTTTACGGAAAATCAAATTACCATGAGGATCCGCCTTCCAAGCTTTAGCAATAGAAAAATCACCTTGCAACGATTCTTCCAATATATAGTGACGGCCATTAAACTCACGTACTTCTTTGCCTTCGCCAACTAAGGTGCCATAACCGGTTGCCGTAAAAAAAGCAGGAATACCTGCCCCGCCCGCGCGCATCTTTTCAGCAAGGGTTCCCTGCGGAGTTAAATCGACTTCTAATTCACCACTCATTAATTGTGATTCAAATAAAGCGTTTTCACCTACATAAGAAGCAATCATTTTTTTGATCTGCCGATCTTTCAATAAAATACCTAGTCCGTATTCATCAGTGCCGCAATTATTTGAAACAACCGTTAAGTTTTTTGTGCCTTTACGCTTTACTTCTTTAATTAAGTTTTCAGGAATACCACAAAGACCGAAGCCACCCGCTATTAACGTCATGCCATCTTCTAATCCTGACATGGCTTCAGCGTAAGTTGTCACTATTTTATTAAACCCTGCCATTTAGCCTCTCCGCTCTATTGTGGATACCATTTATTAATAAACGACACTTCTAATAAACGGCACTTTTAATAAAAAACACCTTTAATAAAAGACACCTTTAATAAATGCCTAATTTAATAAAGGCCATTTTTAATAAAAGCCAATTTTTACAAAATACCCGTTATTTGCTCCGAGTTAGGACAACTAAAATTCAATTAAATTAATACAACACAGTTCCATTTATTTATTTTCATAGTCTTGAACTTAACGTTAACGTCAAGGTCAACAACCATTCATAAAGATCAATCATTTTTTTGGCTACCTCAACATGACAAAACTTCATTCCATTAGTGATCTGTCTCAAGAGTTTGATATAACCACTCGTACCCTTCGCTTTTACGAAGAAAAAGGGCTGATTTCGCCTGAAAGACAAGGGCAAAGTCGTATTTACAGCGTGGCCGATAGAGCACACTTAAAGCTTATTTTAAGAGGTAAACGATTAGGTTTAACACTAGAAGAGAGTAGCGACATCATCGCTATGTATGACCCGCAAACGAACAACAAAAAACAACTTCAAACACTTATTCATAAAATTCGTGAAAAGCGCCATCAATTAGAGCAGCAAAAAAAAGATCTCGACCTGATGATTCTCGACTTAAATGACAGCGAAGAACGCTGCCTTATTACCTTGGGTGAACCCAAAAAAGCAAACCTACGTTAGTGCACATTAGGAGTCTATAGACCATTGAATACGCCCTACCCCACACTCAACTTTGACCTTGGCGAAGATATCGACATGCTGCGCGATGCTGTCTATCAATTCTGTAAAGCTGAATTAGCGCCGCGCGCAGCAGCCATCGATAGTAACAATGAATTCCCCATGGATATGTGGCAGAAAATGGGAGATATGGGGCTACTGGGTTTAACCGTATCTGAAGAATATGGCGGTACTAATCTAGGCTATCTCGCACACGCAGTAGCTATGGAAGAAATCTCTCGTGCATCGGCATCGGTAGGTCTTTCATATGGCGCTCACTCTAACCTCTGCGTCAATCAAATTGCCAAGAACGGTAATCATCAGCAAAAGCTTAAATACCTCCCTAAATTATGCTCAGGCGAACATGTCGGCGCGCTGGCCATGTCAGAGCCGAATGCTGGCAGTGATGTGGTGAGCATGAAATTACGCGCTGAAAAACGCAGCAGTGAAAAAGGCGATAGCTACATTTTAAATGGCAATAAAATGTGGATAACCAATGGCCCTGACGCACATACTTTTGTGATTTACGCGAAGACAGACAATACGAAAAAGTCCAAAGGTATTACCGCTTTTATTGTCGAGCATGATTACCCCGGTTTTTCCCGTCATCAAAAACTCGACAAATTAGGCATGCGCGGCTCAAATACTTGTGAGCTCGTTTTTCAAGACTGCGAAGTACCTGCTGAAAACATTTTAGGCAATGAAGGCGATGGCGTAAAAGTATTAATGAGCGGGTTGGACTTTGAGCGCACGGTGCTTTCCGGTGGCCCCGTAGGCATTATGCAAGCCTGTATGGATGTTGTTGTTCCCTATATCCATGATCGCAAACAGTTCGGTAAAGCCATTGGTGAATTTCAACTAATGCAAGGAAAAATAGCGGATATGTACACCGATCTTAATGCCTCTCGCGCCTACCTTTATGCAGTCGCCAAAGCCTGTGATCGCGGCGAGGAGAGCCGCAAAGATGCCGCAGCCGTCATTCTTTATACCGCAGAAAAAGCCACTCAAATGGCATTGCAAGCCATTCAAACCCTTGGCGGCAATGGCTATACCAATGAAT
>CAWVYD010000218.1:0-3052 GCA_963934185.1 uncultured Legionellaceae bacterium
CCACTGCAGCCAATACCGCCAAATGGCGCGCTGCCTAAAGCGCCTGTTAATTGTTTATTAATGTTAACAATGCCTGCTCGAGCCGTTTGATAAAATAATTGTTGCTCATCTTTATCATCAGAAATCAAACCGGAGGATAAGCCATAACGCGTATTATTAGCCATTTGGATGGCGGCTTTAAAATCATCGTATCGGATCAGCTGTAATAACGGACCAAACAGTTCGTCATCGACTATTTTGTCTAAAACATTTGTAACATCAATCAGTCCAGGCGTTAATAAGGCGCCTTCTTTTAATTGCATTTCTAATAACGATTCAGCGCCGAACGATTGCCAAGCCCTCTGCGAGTCCATTAAAACACGGGCAACATTTTTTGAAATGACCGGGCCCATAAAAGGCTCTGGTATCACATCATAAGCCCCCACTGTTAACGCCTTAGTTCGACGAACTAATTCAATTAAAAATTCATTTCCCCAAGCTGAATTTGGCACTAAAAGTCTTCTTGCGCAGGTGCAACGTTGCCCAGACGAAATGAATGCGGACATGATCGTTATCAATACAGCCGCTTCAATGTCTTTTACTTGTGAAATGATTAAAGGATTATTGCCGCCCATTTCAAGCGCTAAAATGACTTCGGGTCTTCCAGAAAAATGTGCGTGAATTTTTCTTCCTGCCCCATAACTTCCCGTAAAGAGCACGCCATCTAGGTTGGTATCTAAAAGCGCTTTACCAACACTTGCATCTCCTTGCACTAAGTTAATAACGCCTGCGGGAAGTTTTGCTTCTTGAAACAAGCGTATCATTGTCTCTGCAACCATTGGCGTTAATTCACTGGGTTTAAAAACAATCGTGTTACCCGCTAGAAGCGCGGGGATAATATGGCCATTCGGCAAATGTCCAGGAAAATTATAAGGACCTAAAATCACAAATACGCCATGAGCGCGATGGGTTAAAACGGTTTGACTGTCGCCGCCGTTATAATCACCTAAAGGCGTTCTTTGTTCATAAGCATTGAATGAAAGATTAAGTTTGTTAATCATTGCAGCCACTTCCGTTTTGGCTTCCCAAAACGGTTTTCCTACTTCTTTGGCAATCAATAATGCTAATGCGTCCTTCTCTCGTTCAAGCAAACCTTGATAAGTTTTTAAATAATCAAGACGGGTTTCTAACGAAAGCATTGACCAAGGTTGAAAGGCTAACTCAGCTGCTTTCATCGCTAGATTAACTTGCGCCTCATCTGCCTGCCTTCCTTGCCATAAAACAGCTTGAGTTGCTGGGCATAACGAATCTAATAAAGTGCCATTGCCTGCCAACCATTCATTATTGATAAAAATACTACCTTTCATAAGCTTTCCTTAAATCAGTTGAACGTATTCGCCTTTATCAATGTTTAAAATGTTGGCATCGTTTTTTAATAAAATAACGCCCTTATCTTTTTTTGCTGCCATGCCATTAATGGCACGAAATTGATTCTTAGTATTTGAAATAAAACATTCCTCTCCCTCTAGTGCATCCACTAACGCAAGCACTTGAAATGTTTGTTTGTTTTTGATGGTTGAAATTTCAGATACTTTGGCTTTAATGGCTGGGCCCGCATCAAACACATCAACATAGGAAGTAGATTGAAAGCCTTCTTTTTCTAAGATTTTCATCGCTGGTATCGTACTTTTATGCGGCTGACCAATGGCTTTTTGTGCTGCGTCACTTAATAAATTAACATGGACAGGATGTTGCGGCAATAAATCAGATATAAATTGTTTATCGGTTAATACGGAAAGTTCATCCGCTTTAGCAAAAGACATGTTAAAAAAATGCCGTCCAAAGCTGTGCCAAAAAGGCGAGTTACCTTCGTTGTCTGACACGCCACGCATTTCTGCAATCACTTCATGGCTAAACCGCTCAGGCATTAAAGCCATAAATAAAAAACGTGCCCGTGATAACAGCAAACCATTTTTATTGACTCGGTAATTAGGTTCTAGAAACAGCGTACCCACTTCACTCATGCCTTGAAAATCATTGTTTAAATTTAAAACTTGATAATTAACCCTAAGTTCAAGGCGGTGACAAATGTTTGATATTTTAGACACTCGATATGCATAAAAAGGCAGAGAATGCCCTACTGCCGCTTCAATGGCCGAAGTTCCAACAATTTTTTTTGAGTTAAAGTCTTCTAAAACAAATAAATAATTTTCATCCACAGGCGAAGTGACTGTTTTAGAAAAAGACGCAACGGAGCGTTTAATCCGATCACTTAATTCTCGTTTTTTTTTTGATAACGTTGTTATACCAAAGCCGGCATTTAAAGCCAGCTGATGAATGTCGTCCAAATCCTTTTCTTCTACAGCGCGAAAGACTGTTTTCATGATGAAAAATCCTTAATACTTCCTTGGGCTAGCGTCATTAAAAGCAACGCACTTAATTGGCTGCGTTCAAGCAAACTGTCACACCACATAAATTCTTTATCAGAATGAAGGTTACCACCACGAACACCTAACGTATCAATCACCGCTAAACCTTGCGCTGCTAAATTATTGCCATCACAGCAGCCACCACTCGATTGCCATTCAATGGGAAGGTTTAATTGTTTACCAACAGCCTGCAAGGTATGAAAGAGTTTCAATGTCTTCGCACTTAAAGGCTTTTCAGGCCGTGAAAAACCGCCATGAAGACTAACCTTATAACCCTCTACCTTAGAATACTTTTCAATAAGTTGAGTGATGTTTCGCTCAAAAAAAACTTTATCCCCTTCCGTTTCAAACCGTACATCACATTTTACAACGGCCTTATCTGGCACAACGTTTAATGCCGTACCGCCTGAGATTAGACCCACATTGACCGTAAGCGTTTTTTCTGGATTATTTAATGAATTAATGTCACCGATAAGCGCTGCTAAATGACAAATCGCATTACGGCCTTCATAAAAGGCTCGCCCAGCATGTGCAGCGACGCCTTCAACGACAATGGAAAACTTACCGCTGCCTTTTCTTGCGCCAGCAAACACACCCTCAGGTGTCATCGATGGTTCATAGACTAACGCAAGGCTTGCCTCGTT
>CAWVYD010000219.1:0-3029 GCA_963934185.1 uncultured Legionellaceae bacterium
GTACATCTTAACTAAGTGGCCGGATCCCTTTTGAGTATTTTAAATGTTTTTTTAACCAGATAGGACAAATTCCAGTTGGCTCAAGCGCTTCAAAATGAATGGTCAACACGCCCTAGAATTTAGCCCTACGTAGTGCATCAAAATAAGTATACTGCGCGCGGCCATAAATTGCGGCTTTTGAACACGCTTATTTTTTGTTCAACAAGCCTTTTAAATTACAGGGCATAGTTATTGTATTTTTAAGAGGTAGTGCTTTATTTATCATGCGGTCCTCTAGCGATTGCCTTTCTTGCTAAAAAACAGGCGCACTTTTTTTTGCAAAAAAAAGTGCGCGCCGATCTGAATGTCATGTCAATCGTTTTTTTAAGTTTATTACCTTTTATTGTTTGATGAATAGATAAATTTCGATGGAGGGTGAGTTAGGTGTTTTCGCAAGTAAAGCGCCGCCGAACGAATAGTGAGTGAGCCATGAAGAAAACGCCTAATTCACCATTCATTGGGCTATTGTCTCAGGATTTAAAGCCATCTGTTTTGCTCGTTTTTTATACCGTTTTATCCAAAGTCCAATAGTTTAGGAATGTCTAAATTGGTTAAAGTTGTTTAGATAAAGCATTAGCCCTAGAAAGGCCTTTTCAACTTTTTACTTATTTAACAATGATTTAGGGTGTTCTAAGTTAATCCGGCATGCGTGATTTAACGCGGAGCATTGCTTGTGAGTGTATTTGAGAAACTCTTGATTCACTCACCCCTAAAACAGCACCAATTTCTTTTAAATTTAATTCTTGTTCATAATAAAGAGACAACACCAACTGTTGACGTTCTGGTAAATTTTTAATAATATCAATCAGTAACTGATATAAATTATCGCGTTGAACTTCGGCAAGTGGTTCTCTTGGATTATTTGATGGTGGAGCAGCTAACATATCATCCGTAACGCCTAAATCATCAAAACCATATAATTGGCCACCAATAGAATCTTTCAACATTTTGTGATAATCAGTGATGCTGATATCTAACGCATTAGCAACGTCTTGATCTTTTGCATCACAACCATTTATATTTTCAAGTGTTTTTATGGCGGCAGAAATCATACGTGAATTACGATAAACAGAACGAGGAACCCAATCATTTCGCCTCACTTCATCAAGCATATGACCGCGCACTCTGATGCCTGCATATGTTTTAAAAGAAGCCCCTTTCGAACCATCGTATTTTTTAGAGGCTTCAAGCAACCCTATCATGCCAGCTTGGATTAAATCATCCAACATAACATGATGCGGTAATTTACCTTTAAGGTGATAAGCAATACGCTTAACCATCGTTGCGTGCAGTTCCACCAACGCGTGCTCATTAATTGTATTTGTTTGATTATACGCAGCCACAGCATCCACTAAAAAATCCTCCACAAATAAAAACATAACACATGCTTAGTTACATTCTTATGATTTATCAAGGAAAAAAACATTGTTTATCAATAGCTTGGTTAACATCCGGCCAAGCACAAATATTTTCAAACATTTCCCTTATCTCACGTGATACCTTCGAATTAGGCTGTGCCATAAGCGCAGCTTGCTGTTTACGCGCCGAATGATAAACAAATTCATCAGAAGGAATAGCACCCTTATAACTTAACATTACGTCTAAAAATTGCTTTGACACACGATTAAGTTTTGAAAATAAAGCCCTGCCTTGATTGGTTTCACGCACCATATTAGCTAACACATTAAATCGCTTAATTTAGTCATTGCGATAACTTTTATTTTATTTTCAGCTGACAAATACGGCAAACCCTCTGTTTGTTCATTCATAAAAGCATCCCTAAGCATAGACCTCACTCCCTGATAAACTCGCCATCAATTCATTTAAGTTAATGTCCTTATTTAAATGAGCCTGACTGCTATTTCCAATCAATTCTTTTAAATAACGCACTTCTTATTTCACATCATCCAAATCAGAATACTTATTTTGTGGTAAGGCTGATCGTCCGTAACTTGGTTGTTTTATTGCTGCGCCAATTTTGGCAGGAAGTTGCCGATTAATGGCGGATTCATCGTAATCAATGGCAACAACTGTCTGCACACCACCATCCACCTCATGATTTGACAAAATCACTGCATCATTCCCTACAGCATCTTTAACTTTACGTAATGTTTTGGTCATATGTTTTGCTGTAAATCGTTTTAATTGCATGTTCCAACCACCCTATAAGGCCCGTTTTATTAGCCTACCGTTCCCACGATTGATACTTGCTTATTATCTGGGATTTCATGATAAGACAATACGTGCATGTTTGATTATATATTACGCACGAAGCGTGCCAACAATGTTCTAAGCAACGATTAAACAACCAAAACAGATGGTTGCTGCCATTGTGATTGTTTATCATAAAATGTTTTGAGTGACTGCTGTAAGGTTTTTGCCATGCTTGGCTCAATGCCAACCCCTCTTTGCTCGATATAGCCAAACTCTTTGGAAAGGCAGGTTTTAGCCTTCGATATTATCTCGCCACTAAATGGTTAAAACATTATCATCACCAGTGATGCTGCTTCGTTAACAATTTAGTGGGAAAATAATCTCTTTGGCTAAATAAATTAAATAAGTCATCTAAAAAAAAACTTACTGTGTGCGTTGAGCAAAGAAAAATCGTCTAGATTTGATTTATATGACGAAGTAATGTCTAGACCAGACGCAGGAATAAAAAACAAAGCTTGCTGATTTATCGATGCTAAAAACCTGCATTTCCAAGGAGTTTGGGCATAGCGTTATGATATACAAATCATTATCAGCATTAACTATCCTTTGAGTGATCATACGACCAAACGCGACTCGAACATTTGTTAATAATTCGACAGAGTCTTTCGTTTTAACAACAGCCCCGTCAAAGTTTCGACGATGGTACTAAAATCAGTCAATGGTGTTAGTCGCGCCTTAAAAGCGCGTATTGATCTGGCGACACTAAACTGTTAACGGCTGTCTAAAAGCGCTTATAGATGGCGCAGGTTTTGTGTGTTAATTTAAGCCTAAAGGAA
>CAWVYD010000220.1:0-2989 GCA_963934185.1 uncultured Legionellaceae bacterium
CATAATCACTTTATTGCTCACAGATACATCCGCGCTAGGACTGTTCATTACAGCAAACACCCTGTTTTTATGAGAGGTTCGCTGCCTTTTCTCGCGCATGAGATTGCTTTGACCTGACATTGAAAGCATAACGCGATGCACACTGTAATGTTGACGGTTGTAAGCCTTATTTAAACGTGCCACTTCTTTATTAATTTCCTCATAAAGATCTTGTCGTACCAAGGCTTCTACACGCTGCACATCTTGCTTGCTGGGAGAGAAGTTAATATCTGCCACTTTGTATTGCACGCCGGGTTGGCTAACTTTTTTTGCTTGGTTATTAACCCCCGATAAAACCGATTGAGGCACTCGAACCGTCGCATTCACATAGAGACTTTCTAAGCCTGAAGAATCTTGACTGCGATTAAACTGAAGAATATGCCATTCGCCTTTAGCAATGGTATTTAATTTAATTAAAATATCCTGTCTCATTTGAACCAATGATGATTGAGTTAACGTGGCATTAATGGTGACTTCTACTTTCGCCGTATTCGTGCTCACCCAACGCTCAGAACTGAGGCTTAACGATACTTTATCCAAAGACTGAGGCTCCATAGGTTTTGCCTGAGCCAAACCAAACATGAAAGGCAAATAACACGCAAATCGAATTATATTTTTCATTGAAAACTCCTGTCAATATAAAAAAAAGCCATTATTTCCCCATTACTTTGGGTATGCCATGACTGCAACGGTATGATAAGCTTCATCACAATTAAATCATGTGTTTTTTTAACATTATTAACGGAACAATAATAACGTTCTCATTTTAAACGCTCCTTACTATTAGTTTAAACCATTATGATTGAACAATATCGAGGTGTACCCATGGTACAGCAAGCGTTTGTGATTGAATAATATTTTAAAATAATGGCTAGGGCGTGCTTAAAGTAGGGAAGTAATTATTGGCCTGTTAATCAATAGGAGCTTACCACAATGTCGGACGTTGATTTAGATACCCCTTTAGATGATGTATTTATAAACCAAGAAAATTTTATTGAGTATGGATTTCAACGTGGCTTTGGCGACATTCACATTAAAATGTGCCCTCAAACAGGCCTGCAAGCCATCATCGCCATTCACAGCACCAAACTAGGCCCAGCACTCGGTGGTTGTCGCTTTGTGGAATACGCATCGCCCTTTGCAGCCCTTTATGATGCCATGCGTTTAGCACGAGGAATGAGCCATAAAGCGGCCGTTGTTGGCTTACCGTTAGGTGGCGGCAAAGGCGTTATCATCAAACCTAAAGGCAACTTTGATCGCAAAGCTTATTTTGAATCCTTCGGTACCTTTGTTGAAGACTTAGGTGGTCGTTATATTACAGCCGTTGACAGTGGTACCACACTCGAAGACATGGCTAATTTACATACGAAAACCAATCACGTTGCTAGCTTAGAAAATTCCGAACCTTCCTTACATACCTCATTGGGCGTATTAAAAGGCATTCAGGCTGCTGTGTATCACAAACTGGGTAAAGATTCTCTAGAAGGCGTACACATTGCTATACAAGGCGTGGGTAAAGTAGGTTTTGGGCTGGCAAACTATTTGCATGAACTCGGTGCAAAACTAACTGTTTCCGACATTAATCAAGAGGTATGCAATGCCGCTGAAGAGCATTTTGGCGCCAGCGTAGTCGAGAATCATTTAATTCATAAAATTAAGTGCGATGTGTTTTCCCCTTGCGCGTTAGGCGGCGCAATTAATGATGCCACCATTAATCAACTCAATACCTCCATCATTGCCGGCGCAGCAAATAATCAATTAGCGCGCTCTCATCACGGCCATTTATTGCATGAAAAAGGTATTTTATACGCACCAGATTACGTCATCAATGCGGGCGGGCTCATTTTTGCTTCCAACTTTTATTTTAAAAATGATGATGCCATCGTCGATAACCAAATCAATAACATTTATCATTCTATGCTTAATATTTTTGAACGTTCAAGCACTGACAACACGCCAAGCAGTGTCGTTGCAGACACTATAGCGGAAGAGCGTCTTTCTTAACATTCAAATAAGATGATGGAAAGCCTATAAGAAATAAGCTTTCCTTCATACGAAAAAGTTAAATTCAAATTAATTATATTATAATACCACCTATCATTTTTTCATCAGTATCGGATGTCTCACCATCCCGCATTTCATCAGCACCAGGAACATCGTGCAAAACCATGCCAAAAGCACCTTGAGGCTGCCTTACAAAAAGTGTATGTATAGAGGCACTTTGTCGCCTTAGTGGGGCCGCATTTTCATCTGAGCACAAACTATCAGGCAAGCACTGATGACTTAATTTCTCTGTAACCTTAGCTTCCAATAGCGCTTCAACAGCATGCTGATAAAAATCTTTTCTTGCCAGCCTGGTTGAAACATGAATAGGCATGACTTGGCTTGAATAAGCAAACGAATTAATATGCATAGGGTTATCGTCCAACAAAACAAATTGCTGAGCGCTGAGACTGGCATTTTGTTCTAAATATTTAGAAAATCGCCTATTTTTATTGATATTCATTATTGCACTTACGTCATGATCTGGAAAATTATTCCTACATGTCAATGAGGATAAAAACAAACAGTTTCGTACCATTTCAGTTACTTCATCAGATAGCTCCAAGCATTCCGCCAGCATATTACGCACATCTTCATGCCAACAACCAGACGTTAAAATAATAATGCCATCATACGCTTCACACGCTGTTTGAATAAGTTCAGATAATTCTAGCGGATTGATAAGGCGAACCAAACACTCTGATTTTTCCGCCCCCATCCATGCGCTTTGGACAGATGAAAGCGTATGTAATGGATCAAGATCCGACAAATCACGCTCATGTGCAAAAACAGTTAAATCAAGGTCAAGGATTAATTTAGGCATTTTATCTTCTTAAAATAGGTTAATTATATTAGGGCGTGTTGACAATTCGTTTTGGAGTGAAGGAGATGATTGGCTTGAGTTATA
>CAWVYD010000221.1:0-2985 GCA_963934185.1 uncultured Legionellaceae bacterium
TAGATATTTTAATAGAAAAGAAGCCACCATTGAAACAAACACTTTATTTATCAATGAAGCAAGTCAAACACTAAATGATGCGCATGAAAAAATTAAAGAAATCATTGAAAAAAATCCATTTTCCCCATTTAAACAAAAACTGTCTTACGATAAACTTTTGATTAATTGGCAGAGCATGTTTTCAAACTTTAATTTCCAAAAAATTAAAGATAATACACCACATACCCACTCCCCTATTATTCGGTACTCGGCTCAAAAAAGTGACTTTCAATCTGAAGAAATTTTTTCCATGCCAAACAATATTGATAAAAAGATTAGTGAAAAACTAATTTCGTGGCTCGATGATTCTCCAATTAATGACACCATTGTTAACATTAATATTGCGCTTCGCGAATACAAACCCAAAAGAAATATTACAGCGTATTTTTGGGTTAAACCATGCAGAACAAGCAGTGTAGAAACGTTAATTTCTGAGGCAAGAGCAAATAAGGGCTCAACCTCCCTTTCCCTGATACAAAGTATTTTTAATAAAAAAGAAGCCGGGTGGAATCCAATGTCCCTAAACACAATAATAATGAAAACATTGTTAACTAAGATGCTACCAGAAATAACATCTAGTATTGAAAATGCTAGTAATTATGCTTCATTCTCTCATTTCACAAAAGAATTATCGGACGACACAATTCTTTACTCTCATATATTAAAAATAAAAGATGATTTTGCACTAACGCTTACCGAAATAGAGCACACGATAGCCGCCCCAAATCACACATTTTAAGCTCTTTGTAATGGGCTGAATATTAAATTAAAAAATCAAACCTTACTTTTGCTAAGGGCCATTAACCTTTCGTCAAGTAATTAAAACAGATCGATTTTTTATGCTTTTTTAAGTATTATTTTATTTAAACAAAATAAAATATTTACTTTTGGTAATTAATAAAATGAAGGTTAAATAGAATTGATTCTTTTCACTTAATTTTCCCTTAATGTTTATGGATTATTATCCCACATTATTTATTTTTTTTGATACCATTATTATGAATCTTAATGAACAACGTCCTTCATGTTTTCCTTATTTTCCTTCTTCCAGCCCAACTGCTGCCTTGGTGCGCAAAGCGCATCAAAAGCTAACATTGGCTGGTGTACTTTTAGAGCAGTACCCTAGCGCAATATTAGCAGGAAAGTGTTTAAATATGATTAAAGACGAAGCAGAAATTAATGGTTCATCAGCTACTAATATTGGATTTATAAGATACAGCCAAAGTTCTAAACATCATATTGCTCTGTCTTTTATTGATTCTGAAGGGGTGAATCAACATCAAGATCTATCCAGCGAATTAGAAAACAATTTAAAACTTATATTAAATGATAATAATAGTTTGGTGGCTTTAAAAAACTGGGTCATCAATCGCTGTAAAGACATACGGAACATTAGACACTTATATACTACGGATATAATACATCCACAAGAAGCGCTTCCTCAAACCTCCACCATGAAAAGATAGCCTTCCTAATATCTAAAACTAATAAGTAGTACTTAAAAAGCACGTGCCGATAATGTGTTTTACATCTTTAAGCATTGATTAAAAAGGTGGTAACCACCATTAATTGCTTTTGTTTTTTTACTTGAGCTTATTTAAATTTAACTTTAACTTTAACTGATCAAAATCATCATAATCTTGCAAGTGATCAAAAATCCACTGCTCACACTCTTTAAAAGTTTCAAATACGTGTTCATTTGGTACAAGCTGAGGAACAATATCTATGCGTTGCATCATGCTCAGTGGTTGTGGTTGAACATTACATAAGAGAACAATGACATCTTTTTTATATAAACTTAAAATAACATCCTCAAGTGCATACAAGCCAGATTGATCAATACTAGGAACGCTATCCATTTGTAAAACCAAAAGCTTTAATTTGATATCAAGCTGGAAAATCATTTCTTGAAATTTTGATGTGAAACCAAAAAATAGCGGACCATGAACATCTTTTATGTAAACTTGATTAATTACCTTTTTAAATAATACTTCTCGCTCGCCTGTTACTGACAGTTCTCTGATACTTGTCTTGCTCTCAGCTAACTCTGATGCCTGCTTCATAAAAAGAACGCATGCTAAAATAAGACCTATAGCAACGGCATGCAATAAGTTTCCAAACACCGTAAACAAAAAAACAATCACTAAAACAACCGAGTCTTTTTTAGGTACTTTGGTTAAGTGCTCTAAGCCCTTGTAATCAATAATATCAATACCAACTGTAAATAAGATCCCAGCTAACACGCTTAACGGAATGTAAGAAACGTATTGTCCTAATCCTATCAATACAAACAGTAAAAATATGCCATGAACAAATCCTGACAGCTTGGTAGTTCCACCTGATTTAATGTTAGTAACGGTGCGCATAGTAGCGCCTGCACCGGGCAAGCCACCAAAGATCCCCGAGATTAAATTACCAATCCCCTGCCCAATTAGCTCTTTATTACTGTTATGCCTGGTTTTAGTAATATTATCCGCAATGACCGACGTAAGCAGAGAATCAATGGCACTTAATGCAGCAAGCGTCGCAGCAAATTCAACAATGAGCCACATATAATCACGAGTTACTTTATGCAACTCAAATAATTTAAGCTGAGGAAGTCCTTCAGGGATAGTACCAATGGTGGCTACCTTAAGATGAAATAAAAGGGTTATTAAGGTACCAGCAATAAGCGCAAATAAAATACTTGGTATTTTTTTTGTAAGTTTTGGTAGTAAATAAATAATACCAATCGTTAATACACTTAAGCCTAAAGCCGAAACGTTAATATTTGATAATGCCGTTCCAATATTTAAAACAACATTGATAGCGTTTTTTTCAGAAACACTGCCAAGCATTGGGTAAAGCTGATATAAAATAATGAGTACGCCAATGCCAGACATAAAACCAGATACAACGGGATAAGGCATGTACCGAACTGACTTGCCTATGTTCAACGCACCAAAA
>CAWVYD010000222.1:0-2961 GCA_963934185.1 uncultured Legionellaceae bacterium
CAAAGTCCAGTTAGGTCAAGCGCTTCAAAATGAATTGTCAACACGCCCTAGTAAAGAGAAAAAATTGCTTTGGCAGGCAATGTTAGACTTACCTCAGCCTAAACAATTATCTATTTTATCTGATGCAATAGAGGGTAGAGGGTCATTTAGTTATCTTTTTTTAAACGATAAAGGCTTGTTATCGTTTTTTACAAACAAATACTGGCTTAATGAAGTAACTCACCAGCATGATGCTTTGGCTGATGTTCATACGATGGCTGACGTTAGTACTATGGATAACCAAGGAAAAAGTTCATATCAATTGATGGGTGAAGTTATGACCCCCATGGCAACGATGACAGCCGCAGTTGTTTTGGAACAACATGCAGATGCAAATCTTTCAGTGGTGGGCAGTGCTCCTCCATATCAAGAAGCTCATATGCTTTTAGAAGAAACAAAAAGTGAAGACGTTAATTTTCAGGGGTATGTTGCTTAATGGAACCCTTGGAGACACTGTATGGAGAATTATCTGAGCGAGAAATTTCGTCATTAATGCTTTTTCTATGGCCTGATAATGATGGGGTAACACGTATTAATTATACGTTTGAAAGAGGCAGTGCGCCTAAGTTACTGCAAAATTTTTTAGAAGAAACACACCCTAATACAAACATTTCAAATACCACAGAAAACGTTCAGCAAGCGATAAAAGTGGCGTTAAATAAATGGGAAAATGCTTGCAGTCACTTTATTGAATTTAATTATATAGAGGCGCCGAAGGAAGAATTTAAAGGCATTATTTTTCAAGGTTGCCAGTTTGCAGAATCGTCGTTTATTAGAGGCAGCAGCACTTGGCCATTTGATTTCTCAATGGCTAAGGTTAGAGGTGTAATGCAATCACAAATGAATATGATCTGTGTGCCAATCGAAACAAATGAAGTTGACCTTCACACCATCAGTCATGAAATTTGCCATGCCATAGGTCTGGCGCATTTACATGATTCCCCCACAATAAAGCAGCGCTTAATGACTACAAAACAAGGTTTGGGTTGTTCCGTGATGCCTTATGAGTACTTAATCCGCTCGAAAGAAATGAATAATGCTTGCGCGTCCCCCGATGTTTGTTTACAAGCAGAACACGCGGTTTATCCTGGGCCACTTGATGCGAAAGCATGCAGTCGTATGTATGATCTGACGCAGGTGAATGTAAAGCGACCGGTTATTTCGATAGGAGAAAGAATTAAAATATCATTGAGTAAAAACAGGAAAAGTGTGTCAAGCTCTATTGGTTCAGGGCTAATGGAAGGCAGTTGTGTCGGCATTGTCTTTGCTATGAAACGATGCATGAAACATTATTTATTACAGCATCAATGGCAGCCCTTTTATGCATCCGCCTTAATAAACAGTACGTATTTATTGATGGTATGCAGCATGAATTTTTTAACAAAAGACTCTTTTTCACTGGTTTCACAGAGCGCGTCTCCCCTCATCAGCACTACGTCATCGATGATTCTTTTTTTTATGTTAATGAGTGACGATTTCCTTAGGGAAGAAAAAACATTATGGCTTGAGTCACGGGTGCAAGCCGGCCTAAAAAACGTTGGTTTAACCGTAAGTTTACTTTTTTTATTTCATCAACTGTATCAAAAACCAATTAAGACAATCAGTGCGTTTGCTGCTAGCGATGTGTCTTCGCAGTTAGTCAGTTATTTTTTTCATAAACCAGAACAAGCGTCATCAAGCCATGCTTCTAATAACACAAGCGTTTGTCGTGCTGGCAGTTTATACTCGATTCCACAGTGTTGATTTTTTGACAAATAAAAGGCCATTTTACAAAAGCTGTTTTTCTTTTTGCTTAACAAAAATAATTATTTCAGCAAAGGTAGGCCGACCGTGGTCGGTTAATTTTTTTTGAAAAAAAGGATGTTTAGTATTAAGCCCACTCACCAGCAATATCCATAAAAAATTAAGGAAGCAGCAATGCCCTGTATACAAAAAAAAATTGTTAACGTTTTGTTTTCATTTTGTTTCTTAATAGGAACCGTCGTTACTCATGCCCTACCTTTACCCCAAACGTTAATTCCTATTACTGACAAGAAAGGACAACAATTATTTAAGCAAGCAGAAATAAAACAGGATTTTTTTCAACTGATCCCTTATGCAGTGACTCAGCATAAATTAAGTTACTGCGGCATTGCGAGTAGCGTTATTGCATTAAATGCGTTAGCAGTACCTGCACCCATTGCTCAAAACATTGCGCCTTACCATCTGTTTACGCAAAACAACTTGTTTTCACATCAGTCTGGCAATCCTAAAATTAAAAAATCTATCGTAGAAAAACAAGGGCTGTCACTGGATGAGTTAGGCCAGCTACTGAAAAATTCTGGTGCTTTCGTTGACGTTATTCCTGCGTCAAAGTTAAAAGAAATTAAATTCATTAAATTAATAAAATCTGCTTTGCAAAATCCAGCTCAAATCGTTTTAGTTAATTATTACCGTAAGTCTTTGGGATTGCCTGGAGGCGGCCACATTTCCCCAATAGCGGCTTATGATAAACAAAGTAATCGATTTTTATTACTGGAAGTTTCTCGCTATAAATACCCACCCTTTTGGGTGTCTGCAGATCAATTATGGCGGGCTACCAATACTTATGATAATAATATCGCTCGGGGGCTCGTTATTGTTAGTAATACTGCTTTTGCGGATCGTCACCGATAAATCATGCCTATCCAAGAACTTTGCCTATGTCGCTAATGTTATCCAAAATGTGGCGTCCTAATGAGGATAGGGTGGTAAATAATCGACAAGAACTAAACACTGCGAAATTGAGTTGATAACGTTTTAAAATAAGTAAAAACATTTTTAACGGGTTTGTTAATATTGGACTTTGGACTAAAGTAGCTTAAAACATTATCCAGTTCTTATTGACAGGGACTGTCATTTTAAGTGTGTAAATAGTCATAATTAGATATCCTAACTAAATGG
>CAWVYD010000223.1:0-2948 GCA_963934185.1 uncultured Legionellaceae bacterium
GTCTTTATAATGCGCTGTTAAGGAATCGCCAACTTCCGCTAATTCACCAAGAACAAAAATACGTTTACCTGGGTAATGAGCTAATACGTCAATAGCCGCTTTTACCGATTTTAAGTTGGCATTGTAGCTGTCATCAATTAATCGTGCGCCTTGCCGACTTAATTTAATGCTTAGCCGGTTACTAACGCCTTGAAATTTTTCTAAACCGTTCTTAATCTCAATTAACGATATACCCATTGCAATGGCTGCTGCTGCTGCCGCTAATGCATTGGCTACGTTATGCTCACCAGGCACATTAAGCGAAATATTTTGCAGTTGTTTTTGATAATGCAATTGCCATTGATAGCAGCCATTATCCATTATTTGTAATTGCTTAGCATGAATGTCTGCTTGCGAGTTGCTGAATGAATAAGTAATTTTTTTACCTGTATGGCAATGAGATTGGTCTAATATGCGCAGATCATCTAGGTTAACAACGGCGATGCCTTTCGTTGAAAGTGCTTGGAATAATTCACCTTTTGCGGTTGCAACCCCTTCTATTGAGCCAAAACCTTCTAGATGTGCGGGTGCAATATTAGTAATTAAGGCAACATCAGGTTTAACCAGTGAGGCTGTGTGAGCAATTTCCCCAATGTGGTTGGCTCCTAGTTCAAATAAAGCGTTTGTGTGTTGCGTTGTTAACGCTAATAAACTTAAAGGCACGCCAATGTGATTGTTTAAATTTCCCGGTGAGGTAAAAGCAGTGGTGGGGAAAATACATTTCAACATTTCTTTGACGGTGGTCTTACCGCAGCTCCCCGTTAAGGCTAAGGTGGTCATGGAAAAATCATTTCGGTGATGGGCGGCAATACTTGATAAGGCTTTCGTTGTGTCTTCCACTAAAATTTGGGGTATGGCGTGGGGAGATACGTAACTAACAATGGCTGAGGTAGCGCCATGTGCAATGGCTTGCTCAATAAAATCATGGCCGTCACATCGCTCGCCTTTTAAAGCAACATAGCAATCATTGGACTTTGCTTTACGCCCATTAATCACAAAGTTAGTGATGGAAATGTTTGCGCCAATGAGCTTTCCGTTAATAATGTCTGCTAAATCAGATAATTGCATGCAATCTCTGTAATTAATGATAATACTGCAGTGTATTAAAAAAGTAGGTGCCTGCACAGTCATATACTTAAAAAGTACTTTTTAAGTTGATATTAATAGACAATCTGATTATTATTGTTTCTTTATTGTTTGATTTGGCAGAATTATAAATGAAGCACGTTTTTTTTTGTTTGATGATTTTTTGTTTTCCCCCTTGCTTTGCCTATAAACCTTGGCTGCCGTTAAGTGATTTGCCGCATGTTATAAGTGTGTTAAGTGGACAAGCGCTTGCCAGTGAGATGATGCCTAAGCCCTCGAAACAAACAAACATTAAACACAAGGAAAAAGTGAAAATACTGAAATTAGCTTAGGGCGTATTGACCATCCATTTTGAAGCACTTGAGTCTACTGGACTTTGCCCCATCGGTTTTAAACATAACTTAAAAGACTTAAAATGGATCCGGCAATTATGACCGCGCGTAATATAATTTGAATGTAAGCATTGTTTTAACGAATAAAAACATCGTTGTGAGTGTAACAAGGAATGAAAACACAGTGGCATTACAATCCTTTTAGGAGACTACAAGAGCAGGCTAGAAACCCTGCATCACGTTTTTTACGCACAACCCTTTGGCAAAAATGCCTTGATGTGTTTGTGGTTTTTTTTGGCCAACAAAAAGAAGCGTTTGAGATTGATACGGTTGGTTTAGTGGATTATTTAAGTTTTGGGGGATTGTTGACTTTGCATCAATCTTTTTTAAAGGCGTATAAAAACGATAACAAAAGTTTGCCATCCTTTGTGTTTTTTATTTTAAGTACGTTGATAAATTTGGCAGCTTGGGGGGTGAAAACAGTTGCCTGCTTGGTGTTAAGTCTATTGTGTTTCCCGATAACTTTAGTGTGCCACGGTTTGTCGTTATTGTTTGGTGGGCATCAGTTATATGAATCTGCTTTAGGGCTTAAAGGGGAAGATAAATCAAATACTGGGCGTGCTAACGAAGTATTAAGCTTAAGTAATTTTTTAAAATTGCATGACCAATCGCTTGAAAAATTAAGCGCTGAACTTGAAATCTCTCTGCCTCCACTAACGTCTCAGTTATTGGGTAAAACCAGAAATGTGGGCAATCAATTAGTGACGTTATTATCTTGGCGAAGTGAACCGATTAAAGAATTGACGCAACGGGCTCAATCAAAAATCACACTATTTTATACTCATACAGAGAACAAGCCTTGGTTTTCAAATTCAAGTTTTGTTTATTTATCGGTTTTATTTGCATCACTTTTCCCTTGTATTGCTATTTTCTCAGCGAAATCAATGACTCAATCGGCAACGAAACGTTTAACAGCCGCATTAACTGGTGAGGCTAAAGATGTGTTCGAAGTGATTGTAGATCCGAATGATGTCGAACAACAGTTGCAGTTAAGTGCGTTATTTCAATTGAATGTTTCAAATATTCTAAACGAGCTATATTGTTTAGATAACGTTAATGAAGAAGAAAATACGTTGCTAGAGGCTGAGCGCCAACGTTTGATTTTATTATAGTCAGTCGGTTGATGAGAGCATGTAGCCAAATCCCCGAACGGTTTTAATACGGGTTACATCGTTATTTTTGCTGAGTTTGTTTCTTAGGTTGCTGATATGAACATCAATGCTTCGATCAAACGCTGTATATTTCCTACCTAATGCATGTTCTGTTAGGGCTTCTTTAGAAAAGGCTTGCTCTGGAGAACGCATAAGTAATTGTAATATATTAAATTCAGCGTTCGTTAATTCAAGCACCTCGTTACTTAGGCTGGCTGAGTGTTTTCCAGGATCCAGTTCGAGCATGCCAATGCTAATTATTTTTGTGGTAGTAGGTGTG